>NZ_CP046194.1:327077-395141 GCF_012568845.1 Enterobacteriaceae endosymbiont of Donacia cincticornis
ATTTTCCCTTATCTTCTTTTTTGATATATTTATTTTAATACTTTTGTCACCACACCAGCACCTACAGTATGTCCTCCTTCACGAATAGCAAAACGTAAACCATTAGACATAGCTATTGGATGAATTAATGTGACAATCATATTAATATTATCTCCTGGCATTACCATTTCAATGTTGGATGGTAATTCTATAGTACCTGTAACATCTGTAGTTCTGAAATAGAACTGAGGACGATATCCTTTAAAAAAGGCTGTATGTCTTCCACCTTCATCTTTTGATAAAATATAAACTTCTGCTTCAAATTTTGTATGTGGTGTAATTGATCCTGGTTTTGCTAAAACTTGACCTCTTTCTATATCTTCTCTTTTAATACCTCTAAGCAAAATACCTACATTTTCACCAGCACGTCCCTCGTCTAATAATTTACGAAACATTTCTACTCCAGTACAAATAGATTTTATAGTATTTCTAATACCTATAATTTCTACTTCTTCTCCTACTTTTATTACACCCCTTTCTACTCTTCCAGTTACTACTGTACCTCTACCTGAAATAGAAAAAACATCTTCTATTGGTAATAAAAAAGGTTTGTCAATTTTTCTTATAGGATTAGGAATATAAGTATCTAGTGAATTAGCTAATTCATTAATTTTTTTTTCCCATATTTTATCTCCTTCTAATGCTTTTAAAGCAGATCCTTGAATGATAGGAGTTGTATCTCCAGGAAAATTATATTGTGTTAATAAATCACGTACTTCCATTTCTACTAATTCTAATAATTCTTTATCATTAACTAAATCACATTTATTTAGAAATACTATAATATAAGGAACTCCTACTTGTCTAGCTAATAAAATATGTTCTCTTGTTTGTGGCATAGGCCCATCTGTTGCTGCAACTACTAAAATTGCTCCATCCATTTGAGCAGCACCTGTAATCATGTTTTTTACATAATCTGCATGTCCTGGGCAATCAACGTGAGCATAATGACGATATTTTGTATCATATTCAACATGAGATGTATTGATAGTTATACCTCTTGCTTTTTCTTCTGGTGCATTATCAATTTGATCAAAAGCTTTAGCAGAACCACCATATTTTTTTGATAAAACAGTTGTAATAGCTGCTGTTAAAGTTGTTTTTCCATGATCTACATGTCCTATAGTACCTACATTAATATGAGGTTTAGAACGTTCAAATTTTTTTTTAGACACAGGATAATATCCTTCTAATAAAAGTTAAAATATGTAATTATTATTTAATTAAGTATTATAATTTAGATTTAGATTCCATAATTATTTTTGTAATACTATTAGGTGCTTTAACGTATTTTAAAAATTCCATCGTATAAGATGCTCTTCCCTGGCTATAAGAACGTAAATCAGTAGCATAACCAAACATTTCCGATAATGGTACACAAGCACTTATAGTTTTACCGGTAGAAATATTATTCATACCTTCTATAATTCCTCTTCTACGGTTTAAATCACCGATAACATCCCCCATATATTCTTCAGGTGTTTCAACTTCTACCTTCATTATAGGTTCAAGTAAAACAGGATGAGCTTTTTTAAAAGCATTTCTAAATGCAATAGCCGCAGCTAATTTAAAAGCTAATTCAGAAGAATCTACATCATGATAAGATCCATAATGAAGTCTAACAGCAATATTGACTACAGGATAATTTGCCATAGGACCTGATTTTAATTGCTCTTGAATACTTTTATCTATAGCTGATATATATTCATTAGGTATTACACCACCTTTTATATCATTAGTAAATAAATAACCTGTATTATTTTTTTGTGATTTTAATGGGGAAATATCTATTACAACATGTCCATATTGCCCTCTTCCACCAGTTTGTTTTATATATTTACCTTCTATATCAGTAACACTTTTTTGTATAGTTTCACGATAAGAAACTTGAGGTTTTCCAATTTTAGCCGATACATTAAATTCTCTTTTCATCCTATCTACAATTATTTCCAAATGTAATTCACCCATTCCTGCTATAATAGTTTGATTAGTTTCTTCATCAGTCCATGTTCTTAAAGAAGGATCTTCTTTAATGAGACGATTTAAAGCTAAACCCATTTTTTCTTGATCTATTTTAGTTTTAGGTTCTATAGCAATAGAAATGACAGGTTCAGGGAAATCCATTGTTTCAAGAATGATACATTTATTAATATCACATAATGTATCTCCTGTTGTTACATTTTTTAATCCAATAGCAGCTGCTATATCTCCTGCATAAACTTTTTTTATTTCTTCTCTTTTATTAGCATGCATTTGTACTATTCTACCAATACGTTCTTTTTGTCTTTTTATTGGATTATATATCATTTCTCCACTACTAACAGTTCCAGAATATACTCTAAAAAAAGTTAAATTACCAACAAAAGGATCATTAGCAATTTTAAAAGCTAATGCTGAAAATAATTCATTATCATTAGTATGACGTGTTAATATATTTTTATTATTATTAGATATTCCTTGAATAGGAGGAATATCTTTAGGAGAAGGTAAATAATCGATTATTGCATCTAATAATGCTTGTACTCCTTTATTTTTAAAAGCAGATCCACATGTAATTAAAGTAATTTCATTATTTAATACTCTTTTTCTTAAAGCAGATTTTATTTCTTGTATAGATATTTTCTCCTCATTTAAATATTTTTCCAATAATATTTCATTTGATTCTACTGCTGTTTCTATTAATTTTTTATGCCATATTTGGACTTCTTTTTCCATTTTTTGAGGTATATTAATATAATTACAATTAATTCCTTGATCTTTTTCATCCCAATTTAATGCTTTCATTTGTATTAAATCAATTACACCAGTAAATTTTTCTTCAGATCCTATAGGTAATTGTAATGGTATTGCTTCTGTTAATAAATTATTTTTTATTTGATTTATAACTTTTATAAAATTTGCACCCATTCTATCCATTTTATTTATAAAAGCAATTCTAGGTACTTTATATTTATTAGCTTGTCGCCATACTGTTTCTGATTGAGGTTGTACTCCACCAACAGCACAATAAATCATAACTACACCATCTAATACTCTCATAGAACGTTCTACTTCAATGGTAAAATCTACATGCCCTGGAGTATCAATAATATTTATTCTATGTGATTTATATTGATTAAACATTCCTGACCAAAATGCTGTAGTAGCTGCAGAAGTTATAGTAATACCTCTTTCTTGTTCTTGTTCCATCCAATCCATTGTAGCTGCACCATCATGTACTTCTCCTATTTTATGATTTACTCCTGTATAAAATAAAATTCTTTCTGTTGTAGTAGTTTTACCAGCATCAATATGTGCACTAATACCAATATTACGATATCGTTTTATAGGAGTTATACGATTCATATATTATTCCTCTATTTTAATAGATAAAATTTAAAAATGATATTAAATATTATTTTTAATAAAAATATTGATTTAGTCACGATATATGTTATTGATTAATTGATTCATTTTATTATAATTAAAATTATTTAGATTTTTGTAATTATTTTATTACCAACGATAATGAGCAAATGCTTTATTAGCTTCTGCCATTTTATGTATTTCTTCTTTTCTTTTAACAGCGTTTCCTTTATTTTCTAAAGCATCTAATATTTCATTAGTTAATTTTAAAATCATAGATTTTTCTTGTCTTTTTCTTGCAGAATTAACTAACCAACGTATAGCTAAAGTATTTCTTCTAGTAGGTCTTATTTCTACTGGTACTTGATAAGTTGAACCACCCACTCTTCTTGATTTTACTTCTACTACAGGTTTAATATTTTCTAATGCATTTAAAAAAATATCTATTTCTTTTTTACCTGTTTTTTTTGTAATTTGATTTAAAGCAGAATAAACAATGAATTCTGCAATAGATTTTTTACCATTTACCATAATTATATTAATAAATTTAGCTAATAAATCTGATTCAAATTGAGGATCTGGTGAGATTTTTCGTTGACTAACTATACGTCTACGAGGCATAATACTTACTCCATGATTTTAATAAAATTAATTTATAAAAAAATAATATTATGTTAATATTATTTAGGTTTTTTAACTCCATATTTTGATCTTCCTTTTTTACGATTTTTAACACCTGTACAATCTAAAGTACCTCTAATAGTATGATATCTTACACCAGGAAGATCTTTTACTCTTCCACCTCTAATTAAAATAACAGAATGTTCTTGTAAATTATGTCCTTCACCTGAAATATAAGAAGTAACTTCAAAACCATTTGTTAATCTTACTCTACATACTTTTCTTAAAGCGGAGTTAGGTTTTTTAGGGGTTGTTGTATAAACTTTTGTACATACTCCTCTTTTTTGTGGACAAGAATTTAAAGCTGGGACATTAGTTTTAATAATTTTACGAGATCTTTTTTTACGAACTAATTGATTAATTGTTACCATATTTTTCCTAATCTAAAATGATTTAATTTATTATAATTTTAAAATTACCATAATACTTGTTTTTTATGTTTTATTATCAAATAAACAAATTTTTTGTAATTTATTCGTATAATTTGGTTTGAAATATTTAAATTTAAACCTCTAGCTAATATATCATTATTTATAGCAAAGATTAATATTTTCATTTTTTGTTTAATTTTAATAATTTTTTTAATATATAAACTATTTTTTAATCCAGCTAATACTCCGTCTTGAATAAGAAGTAACTCATCATTTTTATTTAAAAAATTTAATAATAAAGAAAAATTACAAGATGCTGGAGAACTAAATAAGGTATATAACATATAGAATATATTTTTTAATTAAAAGTTAATGATTATATCATAATCACTAATTTTTTTTTTCCATATTAAAGGATTAATAATTTCAATAGGTAAGATCCAATTATTTTTTTTATTATTTTCCATCCCTAAATTTTTTAGAGATTTTGAACAAATATAATAATTTTTAATATTACAAAGTTTTAAAATATTAAAACTAATATTATAATTATTTAATAAAAAATTTTTTGTATTTTGTTTATGATATATTTGTAAAACTCCGTCTCCTATAAAAAATAAAGCTATATCCTCAGTGAATGAGGATATAGATAGAATTACATCAAGTCCTGCTTTTCCAATACTATTTCCATACGGAGATTTCGTAAATATAAATGCTATTTTATTCATTAAAATTGAACTAAGTAATCACAAGTTAATATAGATGTTGTAAATTTACTTAAAGTAGTTATTTTAAATATGTTGTCAATAATATCATATTTTTTGTTATGATTTAATAAATTTTTTTTATGGGAATTATTTTTCATTATTAAGCCTCTTTTTTTAGCAGAGGTAATACATATATATAAATTTATATGATATTTTATACTTAATTTTTTCCAATGATTAATTAAATTAAATTCATTTTTATCAAAAAAAATATTTTTATTAGAATTAGAAACTCCATCATGGTAAAAAAATATATCTTTTACTATTTTTTTTTCTTTTATTACTGCTTTAGTAAATAAATATGCAGAATAGGCATTTTGCCCATTATATGGAGCTGTTGTTATAAATATTACGAAAATCATATTTAAAAAACCTAAATTTTAAAAAATATCATTATAAAATATATTTATATTTAATTATATATAAATAAATTTTTATAAATAAAAATTTATTTAATAAATTAAAACAAATAATTTAATTGATTAATTAGATACTGAATTTTTTATATCTAAAAGTTCAATTTCAAATCTTAAAGTTGAATTAGATGGTATACCAGAAATAATTTCTGAACCATAAGCTAATTTTGGAGGAATAATCAATGTTATTTTACCACCTTTTTTTATATATTTTAAACCTTCTTGCCAACCTGCTATTACTTGTTTTAAACATATAAATAAAGGTTTATTTTTTTCAGTACTATCAAATTTAGTACCATCAATTAATTTTCCTGTATATTTAATAACAATTATTTGATTATTATTAGTAATTTTTTTACCTTTACCAATTTTATGTATTTTGTACACTAATCCAGTACTAGTTTTTTTAAAACCTTTTTCTTTTAAAATTTTTTGAATATATTTTTTACCTATATTTCCATTATTTTTAATTTCTTCTTGAATTTCATTAGGACTAAAAGCTTTTACATTAGCATCATATAATTGAAGTACTCTATCGATTTCATTATTAGAAAGTTTATATTTTTTATCTAGTGCATCAGATACACCTTGAAGAATAAATTTTCTATTTAATACCATTTTTAATGTTTTTTGTACTTGAAATGTACGTGTTAAATATTTCCCTATTGTTATTCCTAAAGAATATGCAATTTTATCATTATCATTTTTAAAAAATTCTTTTTGTTTTTTGTTTTTTACACCATGTTTTTTTTTATGAATTATTGTTTTTTGTTTTGTAACATTTTTAGTTTTTTCTTTATTTGGCCACCATGATACATTTTTTAATGTAAATGCGTTTGTATTAGATATATTTAAACCAATACTTAAAATTAATATAATAAATATTGAATTTTTTTTAGTAAAAAATTTCATTTTTTCTCCAAAAATTTTTAACAATATTAATAATTTTCAACACATTAAAATTTTATATATAAAATAAGATAATTATATTATCTTATTTTATATAAATTATTACTTTTAATAAAAAAAAACAAGTTAAATTTTCTTTTTTAAAAAAATTAAATTAATATTTTTAACATTCTTCTTAATGGTTCTGAAGCTCCCCATAATAATTGATCTCCTACTGAAAAAATAGAAAAACAATTTTTATTGATATTTAATTTTTTTATTCTTCCTACATTGATATCCAATTTACCACTTACAAAAGATGGTGTAAGAAAATTGATAGTTTCATGAAAATTATTTGGTATAATTTTAACCCAATTATTATTTTCATAAATAATATCTTTAATATTATTTATAGATAAATCTTTATTTAATTTTATTGTAAATGATTGACTATGTGAACGTAAAGTAGGTATTCTTACACAAATACCATCTACTGGAATAATTTTATTTGTATTTAGAATTTTGTTAGTTTCGAATTGCCCTTTCCATTCTTCTTTTGTTTGACCAGTATTTTTTATTTTTTTATCTATCCATGGAATTAAACTATTAATTAAAGGAACATTAAAATTTTGTTTAGGAAAATTAGAAGAATACATTTGTTTTGAAATTTCTTTTTCTATATCTAAAATATTAATTGAAGAATTATTAATTAAAGAAGATATATTTTGATATATAAACTTCATTTGTAAAATAAGTTCTTTCATAAATTTTGAACCAGCACCAGATGCTGCTTGATAAGTAGAAACAGAAATCCATTCAATTAAATTATTTTTAAATAAACCACCTAAGGCCATTAACATTAAACTAACAGTACAATTACCACCAACAAAAGTTTTTGTACCTGAATTTATTTTTTGTTGTATATATTGAAAATTAATAGGATCTAAAACGATGATAGATTCATCTAAAGTTCTTAACTTAGAAGCAGCATCTATCCAATATCCTTTCCAACCCATTTTACGTAGTTTAAAATAAATTCTATTTGTGTATTCACTTCCTTGACATGTTAAAATTATATCTAATTCAAATAATTTTTCAAAATTATAAGCATTTTCTAATTTTAAAAATTTATTTTTTATATTAAAATGAGATATTAATTTTCCATATTGTGAAGTAGAAAAAAAAATAGCATTAATATTATTAAAATCTTTTTTTTTTATCATTCTTTTTATAAGAACAGAACCTACCATTCCTCTCCAACCAATAAATCCTACATTTTTCATTATTTATACCTTATAAATTATTTTTTATTTATTTTATATAAAATATATTGTAATTACTAATTTTAAAATCTATTAGAGAATTATTCTAAAATCTAAAAATAATTATGTCATAATAATACGTATTATTTTATTAATTTTATATTCCAATTAATTGGTTTTTTTTTATTTAAAATTAAATATTTATTCGTTTTAGAAAAATGTTTACAAATATAAAATCCTTTATAAAAGGATAAAGGTGAAGGATGTGATGTAGTTAATATTAAATGTTTTGATGTTATTAAAACACATTTTTTTTTAGCATATATTCCCCATAATAAAAAAACAATATTTTTATAATATTGATTAATTGTTTTAATTACATTATTTGTAAAAATTTCCCAACCAATATTAGCATGAGATTGTGGTTTTCCTTTTTCTACTGTTAGTATCGAATTTAATAACATTACTCCTTCATTAACCCAATTTATTAAATAACCATGATTAGGAATAATAAAATTAGGTATATCAAATTTTATTGCTTTATAAATATTATTCAATGTAGGAGGTATTTTAATGTTTGGCATAACAGAAAATGCAAAACCATTAGCTTGATTTATACCATAATATGGATCTTGACCTAAAATAACTACTTTTAAATTATTAAAATTAATTTTTTTAAAAATATTAAAAATATATTTTTTTTGAGGATAAATAATTTTTTTATTATTAATATCTTTATAAATTTTTTTTATTAATTTTATAAAATATTTTTTTTTTATTTCTTTTTGGAAAAATTTTTTCCATATAAAATTTTTATTTTTCATAATATTTTAAATTATTTTAAATAAATATAAATTTTTAAAAAATATTATATTATGTTAATATAAAAATAAAATTTTATCCTTGTTTTTAATTTATATTAAAAACTACAACCATAAGGAAAAAAAATGAATTATTATGAAATAGTATTAATGATCAATCCTAATCAAAGTGATCAAGTAAATAATATTACAGAATATTATAAAAAACTTATTCATAAAAATGATGGTTATATTTCAAGATTTGAAGATTGGGGTAGAAGACAATTAGCATATCCTATATTAAAATTACATAAAGCACATTATATATTAATTAATATTGTTTTAACAAAAATTAATATAATAAAAGAAATCGAAAATAATTTAAGAATTAATGAAAATATTATAAGATATCTTATTCTTAAAACAAAAACAGAAAGAAAAAATTTATCTTTTATTTTAAAATCTAAAGATGAATATCAAGAAAAACGTAGTGATATAATTAAAACAATATAATATAATATCAATTTTAATTTTTATAAGAACAAGTATGATTTATTTTATAAATATTTGGAGTTTAAATTATGATACGTTATTTTCGTCGTCGTAAATTTTGTCGTTTTACTGCAGAAGGTATTAAAGAAATTGATTATAAAGATATTCATATTTTGAAAAATTTTATTACTGAAAGTGGAAAAATTGTTCCTAGTAGAATTACTGGTACTAAAGCAAAATATCAACGTCAATTAACTAGAGCTATAAAATTAGCAAGATATTTATCTTTAATATCTTATACTGATCATCATAAATAATTTATATAATTATTTTAAATAAAATTTTTTTATAAAGAGTAAAAATAATGAAAGTAATTTTATTAGATTCTATTCCTAATATAGGAGAAAAATCTCAAATCATAGATGTAAAACCTGGTTATGCACGTAATTTTTTAATACCAAAAAATAAAGTAATTATTGCTACAAAAAAAAATATTGTTATTTTAAAACAAAAAATTTTAGAAAAAAAATCTAAATTATTAAATATTTTAAATAAAGCAAAAATACGATTAAAAAAATTTAATTTTATAAAAAATAAAATTCGAATTATTGCTAAAACAGGAAAAAATGGAAAATTATTTGGTTCAATAGGTAAAAATGATATATTAAAAGAATTTAAAAAAATTGGATTTAATATTATAAAAAAAGAAATTATTTTACCAAAAGGAGGTTTCAAATATACTGGAAAATATACTGTAATTTTTAAATTTCATGAAAAAATTTTAACTGAAAAACAAATTAGTATAGTAAGTGATAAATAATTAATTAAATATTGACTAATTAATAAAATTATGTATAATTTCGTATAAACATGATTATTAAAAACAATATTATTTTATTAATCCAGTCAGGTCTGGAAAGAAGCAGCTGTAGTAAATATAATATGTGTAAGTAGATAATCATGTTTTATTATTTAATTTTATAAAAAATCAAAAAATGAATTCTCATATTTTAGCTTTTAAATGGCGTCCTTATTCATTTAATGACGTTGTTGGTCAAAATCATGTTATACAAGCTATAAAATATAGTTTATTAACTAAAAAAATTCATCCTGCTTGGATACTTTCAGGTAGTAGGGGTGTAGGTAAAACTACAATAGCAAGGATATTTGCTATGGGATTAAGTTGTTTACAAGGAATAACATCACATCCATGTGGATGTTGTGAAAATTGTATATCTATAAAAAAAAATTCTTTTTTGGATTTAATTGAATTAGATTCAGCATCTAAGACAAAAGTAGAAGATATTAGAGAAATATTAGAAATAATTTATTATCCTCCTGTAAAAGGAAGATATAAAATATATATTTTTGATGAATTTCATATGTTATCTAAACATAGTTTTAATGCATTACTAAAAATAATAGAAGAACCTCCAAAATATATAAAATTTATATTTGCAACAACAGAACTACAAAAAATACCATCTACAATATTATCTAGATGTATACAATTTAAATTAAAATTAATAGATGAAAATATGATTTTCAATCAAATAAAAAATATTTTAAATAAAGAAAATTTTACATATGATGAAAATGCATTAAAAACTTTATCTATTGCTGCATGTGGTAGCATGCGTGATGCTTTAAATTTAACAGATCAATTAATATCTATGGGAGAATTAACTACAGAAAATATTAATTTAATGTTAGGATTAATAAAAAAAAAATATTTATTTTCATTAATAAAAAATTTTAAAGCACAAAAATATAATTTAATTTTTAATTTAATTAATAAAATATCTACTTTTAATGTTAACTGGATTAATTTGATAACAGAATTAATGATAATAATACATAACATTTTAAAAATTAATATTTTAGATAAAAACTGTAGTAATTTTTTATTAGATTTTAATTTTACAAAAAGTGAAATTTTATTTTATAAAAAAATATTAAATAGATTTTCAGAAATTGAATTAAAATTTTTATATAATATTTTAAATACAGGAAAAAAAAATCTGTATTTATCTCCGAATCCCAAAATAGGATTTGAAATGATTATATTGGAAATAATAATTTATTTTAAAAATAAAAGTAAAATATAAAAAATTTTATGAATTAAATACTTTTATATATATAAAAATTATTTTTTATTATTGTATTTTATAATATACAAATATATATACTTATTAAATATTTATATAAAAAAGAGTAATATAATTATGAAAAAAAGAGAAACACTAAGTTTTCAATCTGAAGTAAAACAATTATTAAATTTGATGATTCATTCACTTTATTCAAATAAAGAAATTTTTTTAAGAGAATTAATATCTAATGCTTCTGATGCTGTAGATAAATTAAAATTTCAAGCTTTGTCAAAACCAAATCTATATGAAAATAATTCAATATTAAAGGTACAAATTTCTATAGACAAGAAAAAAAGATTAATTATTATTAATGATAATGGTATCGGGATGACTCGTAACGAAGTTATTGAAAATTTAGGTACAATTGCTAAATCTGGTACTAAAGATTTTATTAAATCTTTAAATTTATCTTCAAATAATAAAACAGAATTAAATACACAATTAATAGGTCAATTCGGTGTAGGATTTTATTCAGCTTTTATAGTAGCTGATAAAGTTATAGTAAAAACTAGAGCTGCTGGTAAAACTATAGATGAAGGTGTTTTTTGGGAATCTACAGGAGAAGGAAATTATCATATATCTAATATTAATAAAGAATTTAGAGGAACTGAAATTATACTACATATACGTCCAAAATATGATGAATTTTTAGACACATGGCGTATCAAAACAATAATAAGTAAATATTCAGAGCACATTTCTTTACCTATAGAAATAGAAATGTATAATGAAAAGGAAAAAAAATATTATTGGGAACAAGTTAATAAAGCACAAGCTCTTTGGTTACGTAATAAAACAGATATTAGTGAAAATGAATACAAAGAATTTTACAAACAATTAACATATGATAGTACTGATCCAATGATTTGGATTCATAATCATGTAGAAGGTAAACAAGAATATATTAGTTTATTATATATTCCTTCTACTATCCCATGGGATATACGTAATCGTGATTATAAAAATGGATTAAAATTATATGTGCAAAGAGTTTTTATTATGGAAGATGCAGAACAATTATTACCTAAATATTTAAGATTTATGAGAGGTTTAGTTGATTCTAATGATTTACCTTTAAATATTTCAAGAGAAATTTTACAAAAAAATAGTATTATTCATAATATGAAGGTTACATTAACAAAAAAAGTTCTTAATATGTTAATGAATCTTACTAAAGATTCAAAAAAATATAATAATTTTTGGGAAAAATATGGTTTAATTTTTAAAGAAGGTCCGGCAGAAGATATAAGAAATAAAAATATAATTATTAAATTATTACGCTTTGCTTCAACATTTAATAATAATTCAAAACAAAATGTATCTTTAGATGACTATGTTAAAAGAATGATAAAAGGACAAAAAAAAATATATTTTTTAACATCAGATAACTATCTTTCTGCTAAAAGCAGTCCTCATTTAGAATTTTTTTATCAAAAAGGAATAGAAGTATTATTATTAATAGATCATATTGATGAATGGATGATGAGTTATATTAATGAATTTGAAGGAAAAAAATTTCAATCTATTAGTAAACAAGATGATTCATTAGATGAATTTATTAAAAATAAAAATCATATTATAGAAGATAAAATAAAAGAAGAATTTAAACCGTTTTTAAAAAAAATACAAAATTTATTAGGTAATAAAATAAAAAAAGTAAAATTAACTAGTAGATTAATTAATACTCCTGCTATTGTTACTACTGATTTAAATGAAATGAGTACACAAATGGCAAAATTATTTGCAGCTGCAGGACAAGAAACTCCAAAAATAAAATATAATTTTGAATTAAATCCAAATCATGTTCTAATTAAAAAAATATTAGTAATTAAAGATGAAGAATATTTTGCTGAATTTGTTAATCTATTATTAGATGAAGCTATTTTAGCGGAAAAAGGTACATTAGAAAATCCAAATAAATTTATTGATCGTATAAATAAATTTTTATCTAAAATTTAAACATGATGTAGATAAGATAATTATAAAAATTAATTATCTTATCTTTTTTTTAAATATATTTTAGTATTTTAAATATTTTTTTTAAAATAAACTATTTACTATTTTAAAAAATACTTTTATGATTTAATTAAAATATTTATAATATAAAAATTTGTATAAATGTATGTCTTATTGTTTTTTAAAAATAAGAATTTTATTCACAATAATAATAAATTATTAATAAAAAAATGGCAAAAAAAAGAAATATATTTTTAATAGGCCCTATGGGAGCTGGTAAAAGTACAATTGGTCGTCATCTAGCAAATTTATTAAAAATGGATTTTTTTGATTCAGATCAAGAAATTGAACATCGTACAGGTGCAGATATAAATTGGGTATTTGATGTAGAAGGAGAAAAAGGTTTTAGAAAACGTGAAAAAAAAATTATTGATGAAATTACTAAAAAACAGGGAATTGTATTAGCTACAGGAGGAGGTTCTATTCAATCTAAAGAAGTTAGAAAAATTCTTTCATCCAGAGGAATTGTTGTATATCTTAAAACTACTATAGAAAAACAATTAATTAGAACTAAAAGAGATAAAAAACGTCCTTTATTAAAAAATAAACAGCATGAATTAGCTAAAGAAATTTTAGAAGATTTAGCTAAAAAAAGAAATCATTTATATACTGAAATAGCTGATATTATAATTAAAACAGATAAACAAAGTGCTAAAGTTGTTGCTAGTCAACTTATTAATTTATTAGAAAAAAATTAATTTTATTAATTTTTTTAAATGTAAAGAAAGGATAATAATATATATGGAAAAAACCATTTCAATTTCAACAAAAAAAAATAATTATCCTATTATTATAAATTTTAATTTATTTGATAAAAAAATATTTTTTCCCTTTCTTAAGAAAGGTGATAGTATTATGATTGTTACTAATCAAAAGGTTTTTTCTTTATATTTTAAAAAAATATTTAATCAATTTGATAATATTGGTCTTAAAATTGATTATATTATTCTCCCTGATGGTGAAAAATATAAAACATTAATTACTGTCAATATGATTTTTACAACATTACTTAAAAATTTACATAATAGAGATACTACATTAGTTGCATTAGGAGGGGGAGTTATAGGAGATATAACTGGATTTGCTGCTTCTATTTATCAAAGAGGTGTAAAGTATATACAAATACCTACTACTTTGTTATCACAAGTAGATTCTTCTATCGGAGGTAAAACAGCTGTAAATCATGATTTAGGGAAAAATATGATTGGTAGTTTTTATCAACCTAATATTGTAATAATTAATTTAAGTTGTTTGTATACTTTATCTCAAAGAGAATTTTCAGCTGGAATAGCTGAAGTTATAAAATATAGCATTATTTTTGATAAAAAATTTTTTTCTTGGTTAGAAAATAATATAACTAAGTTATTTACTTTAAATAAAGATAAAATTTTTTATTGTATTAATAAATGTTGTAAATTAAAAGCAAAAATAGTTTATGAAGATGAATATGAAAATAATCAAAGAGCATTATTAAATTTAGGTCATACATATGCTCATGCTATAGAAGCAGAATTAGGATATGGTAAATGGTTACATGGAGAAGCTGTAGCAGTAGGTATTGTTATTGCATCTGTAATATCTAAAGAATTAAATTTATTAAATAATTTTGATGTAATAAAAATTATTAATTTATTAAAACAATATAAATTACCTACTAAATTACCATCAAATATAGATGTAAATAAACTTTTAAAACATATTTATAAAGATAAAAAAGTTAAAAAAAAACAGATTAATATTATTCTACCAGTTAGAATTGGTAAAGTTATTATATATAATAATATATCTGAGAAAATAATTATTAATGCTATTAATAGTAATAAAAATTTATTATTTTAAATTATTAGTATATAATAAAATTATATTTATGTTTTTTTATAAAATGAAAAATATTTTGATTGCTGCATCTATTTTATCTGCTAATTTTGCATATTTAGGAAAAGAAATTAAAGATGTACTTAAAGCAGGAGCTGATATAATACATTTTGATGTGATGGATAACCATTATGTACCTAATTTAACTATTGGACCTTTAGTTTTAAAATCTTTAAGAAACTATGGAATAAAATCTATAATAGATGTACATTTAATGACCAAACCAGTAGATGATTTAATAATTAAATTTGCACAATCAGGTGCTGATATTATTACTTTACATCCAGAAAGTTCTTATCATTTAGATAAAAGTATTTCTTTAATTAAGAGTTATGGATGCAAAGCTGGTTTAGCTTTAAATCCTTCCACATCTTTATGTTATTTAGATTATCTTTTTCATAAGTTAGATACAATTTTAATTATGTCTGTTAATCCTGGTTTTGAAGGACAAAAATTTTTAAATCATATTTATGATAAAATTATTAAAATTAAACAAATTATTAAAAAAAAAAATATTTTATTAGAAGTAGATGGAGGTATTAATATTAATAATATAAAAAAAATTGCTCTTGCTGGAGCAGATATTCTTGTTATAGGGTCAGCTATATTTAAAAATTCATTATCATATTATGATACTATTCAAAATTTAAAATTGAAATTAAGTACATAATCTAAAAAAAATTAAAAAAAAATTTTTATATAATTATGAAAAAAAAAATAGTATTTAGTGGGATTCAACCTACTGGTTTATTGACTATAGGAAATTATATTGGGGCATTAAGTCAATGGAAAAAATTACAAAAAAAATATTTTTGTATTTATTGTATAGCTGATTTACATGCTTTAACTATTTACCAAAAAGAAAATGTTTTAAATAAAAATATATTAGATACTCTATCTGTTTGTTTAGCCTCTGGTATTGATCCTAAAAAAAATATTATTTTTATACAATCTCATGTTTCTCAACATACTCAATTAAATTGGATTTTAAATTGTTTTACGAATTTTGGTGTTTTAAAAAGAATGACACAATTTAAAAAAAAAATTCATCTAAATAAAAATATTAATGCTGGATTATTTAGTTATCCCATTTTAATGGCAGCAGATATATTATTATATCAAACATATAAAGTACCTGTAGGAAAAGATCAAATTCAACATATTGAATTAGTTAGAGACATTGCATATCGTTTTAATAAAACGTATGGGAAAAAAATATTTACAATTCCCAAAAAAAAATTACATGAAAATTATGGTTCATGTATAATGTCATTGTTATCTCCTATGACAAAAATGTCTAAATCTGATGATAATAAAAATAACATAATTACTTTATTTGATAGTGATTTAACAATCAGAAAAAAAATTCAACATGCAGTTACTGATTCTGATAATCCACCTAATATAAAATTTGATTTAAAAAATAAACCAGGAATTTCTAATTTACTTATTATATTATCTAATATAACTGAAATATCTATACAAAAATTAGAATATTATTTCTATAAAAAAAATTATCATGATTTAAAAGAATTTATTATTTTCAATTTATGTTTTTTCCTAAAAAAATTTAGAAAAAAATTTTTTCTTTATAGAAAAAATGAAACTTTGTTAAAAAGTATTATAATTAATGGAGCACAAAAAGCGGAAAAATATGCTAAAAGTACTTTAAAAAAAGTACATAATATAATCGGATTAAATATTAAATAAATTTATCTTGTTCCATATACAACAATTGTTTTACCATGAGCATAAATTAAATTACGGTTTTTTAAAATTTTAAGTGTACGTCCTACAGTTTCTCGAGAACAACCAACTATTTTACTTATTTCTTGCCGAGTTATTTTAATTTGCATTCCATCTGGATGTGTAATTGCATCTGGAGATTTAGCTAAATTTAGTAATGTTTTAGAAATTCTATGAGTAACATCTAAAAAAGCTAAATTACTAATTTTTTTAAATGTAATTTGTAACTTATTAACAATTTGTGAAGAAATTTTCATGATAATATCATGATTAATTTTAATTAAATTAAAAAAATTTTTATATGAAATTTTTGCTAATTCACATTCTGTTCTTAATTTAAATAATGTAATTTCTTTATAAGAATTATTAAAAATTCCATTTTCACCAACAAAACTACCTGCATTTAAATAATTAAGTATTATTTCTTTGCCATTTTTATTTTTAATAGAAACAACGATACTCCCTTTTAATATATAATATAAATTTTTAGAAATATCTCCTTGTTTTATTAAAATCATTTTAGCAGGGTATTTATTAATATTACAATAAGAAAGAAACCACTCTAAAGTAGAATCTTTTTGTAACTGAAAAAACATTAGTAATTATCCTTCTACTATCTTTTATTTTTATAAAATTAATAAAAAATTTTTTTCTATATAAAATATTGGTATTTAATATTTTATGTAGCATAAGTATGCTGATACCCAGAATTGAACTGGGACCTTCATTCTTACCAAGAATGTGCTCTACCTAGTAAGCTATATCAGCTAAAAATATAAATAATATTTATATTTTATATTAAAAATTTATTAGAGCAGACAACGGGAATCGAACCCGTATTTTTAGCTTGGAAGGCTAAAGTAATACCATTATACGATATCTGCTATATATTAAATTATAATACTATATTTTTATAAAAAAATTTTGGTGGGAGAAGGATTCGAACCTTCGAAGTCTATGACGACAGATTTACAGTCTGCTCCCTTTAACCACTTGGGTATCCCACCGTTTTAATATTAAAAAAAAATATAAAGTGTTGTAAAATATACAATGCCGGCTACCGGAATTGAACTGGTGACCTACTGATTACAAGTCAGTTGCTCTACCATCTGAGCTAAGCCGGCATATTTAATTTATTTAAATATTTTATATATAATATATTTTAAAAAAAATTAAATTATTTTTACTTTTATCCTGGTATTTACCTACTCTCACATGAGGAAACCTCACACTACCATTGGCACTACAATGTTTCACTTCTGAGTTCGGAATGGATTCAGGTGGTACCATTGCGTTATTTATACCAGGATTTTACTAAATATTACTTAATAATTTAATCTAAACGATTCTGGTGTTGTAAGGTTAAGACTCACGGGTGTTTATTAGTACTAGTTAGCTTAACATATTACTATGCTTACACATCTAGCCTATCAACGTTATAGTCTCTAACGTCCCTTAAGAGATTTTTGTAAATAATTAACAAAAATCATGGGAAGATTAATCTTAAGGTAAGTTTCGCACTTATATGCTTTCAGCGCTTATCTTTTCCATATTTAGCTACCGGGCAATGCCATTGGCATGACAACCCGAACACCATAGATATGTTCACTCCGGTCCTCTCGTACTAGGAGCAAATCCTTTCAATCTTCCAACGCCCACGGCAGATAGGGACCGAACTGTCTCACGACGTTCTAAACCCAGCTCGCGTACCACTTTAAATGGCGAACAGCCATACCCTTGGGACCTACTTCAGCCCCAGGATGTGATGAGCCGACATCGAGGTGCCAAACACCGCCGTCGATATGAACTCTTGGGCGGTATTAGCCTGTTATCCCCGGAGTACCTTTTATTCGTTGAGCGATGGCCTTATCATACAGAACCACCGGATCACTAAGACCTGCTTTCGCATCTGTTCGAATTGTCATTCTTACAGTTAAGCCAGCTTATGCCTTTGCACTAACCTCACGATTTCCGACCGTGATTAGCTGACCTTAGTACTCCTCCGTTACTCTTTAGGAGGAGACCGCCCCAGTCAAACTACCTACCAGACATTGTCTCTAATCCGGATTACGGATTTAGGTTAGAATAATAAGTATTAAAGGGTGGTATTTCAAGGTTGATTCCATATTAACTAGCGCTAATACTTCATTATCTCCCACCTATCCTACACATCAATATTTATTAGTCAATATCAAGCTATAGTAAAGGTTCACGGGGTCTTTCCGTCTTGCCGCGGGTACACTGCATCTTCACAGCAATTTCAATTTCACTGAGTCTCAGGTGGAGACAGTCTGACCATCATTACGCCATTCGTGCAGGTCGGAACTTACCCGACAAGGAATTTCGCTACCTTAGGACCGTTATAGTTACGGCCGCCGTTTACCGGGGCTTCGATCAAGAGCTTCTTATAAAATAATAACCCCATCAATTAACCTTCCGGCACCGGGCAGGCGTCACACCGTATACGTCCACTTACGTGTTTGCACAGTGCTGTGTTTTTAATAAACAGTTGCAGTCAGCTGTTATCTTAGACTGATTTCAGCTTAAAAAGTAAATTTTTTTACTTACAATCAGTGTGCCTTCTCCCGAAGTTACGGCACTATTTTGCCTAGTTCCTTCACCTGAGTTCTCTCAAGCGCCTTAGTATTCTCTACCTGACTACCTGTGTCGGTTTAGAGTACGATTCAATATTATTTAAGTTTAGAGGATTTTCTTGTAAGTATGGTATCAATTACTTCAATACAGTAAAGTATTTCGTCATCACGCCTTAATGTTAATAATTATCCGGATTTTCCTAGATAATCCATCTACACGCTTAAACCAAGATAACCATCGCTTGGATAATCTAACCTTCTTCGTCCCCCCTTCACAACAATAATGAGTACAGGAATATTAACCTGTTATCCATCGATTACGCTTTTCAGCCTCATCTTAGGGATCGACTTACCCTACCCCGATTACCGTTGGATAGGAACCCTTAGTCTTTCGGCGAATAGGTTTTTCACCTATTTTATCGTTACTCATGTCAGCATTCGCACTTCTGATATCTTCAATAAATTTTACAATTTACCTTCAACAATTTACAGAACGCTCCCCTACCCAATAAAATAATACTTCTTTTATTGTCGCAGCTTCGGTGTATAATTTAGCCCCGTTATATCTTCCGCGCAGAACGACTAGACCAGTGAGCTATTACGCTTTCTTTAAATGATGGCTGCTTCTAAGCCAACATCCTGGCTGTTTATGCCTTTCCACTTCGTTTCCCACTTAATTATAACTTAGGGACCTTAGCTAGCGATCTGGGTTGTTTCCCTCTCCACAACGGACGTTAGCACCCGCTGTGTGTCTCCCGTGATAACATAAATTTGGTATTCGTAGTTTGCATCGGATTGGTAAATCTGGTAGATTCCCTAACCGAAACAGAGCTCTACCCCCAAATATGAATCCACGAGGCGCTACCTAAATAGCTTTCGGGGAGAACCAGCTATCTCCCGGTTTGATTGGCCTTTCACCCCTAACCACAAGTCATCCGCTAATTTTTCAACATTAGTCGGTTCGGTCCTCCAGTAAGAATTACCCAACCTTCAACCTGCTCATGGTTAGATCACCGGGTTTCGGGTCTATATCCTGCAACTAAACGCCCTTTTAAGACTCGGTTTCCCTACGGCTTCCTTATACAGTTAACCTTGCTACAAAATATAACTCGCTGACCCATTATACAAAAGGTACGCAGTCACACTTTTTTAAAGTGCTCCTACTGCTTGTACGTATATGATTTCAGGTTCTATTTCACTCCCCTAACCGGGGTTCTTTTCACCTTTCCCTCACGGTACTAGTTCACTATCGGTCAGTCAGTAGTATTTAGCCTTAGAGGATGATCCCCCTATGTTCAAACAAGATTACTCGTGTCTCGTTCTACTCATTGAGATTATAACTATTATATTTTAATATACAGGACTATCACCTTGTGTCGTATAACTTTCCAGTTATTTCTACTAATATAATAATTAAAATATATCTCGGGCTGTTTCCTGTTCGCTCGCCACTACTAAGAAAATCTCTGTTGATTTCTTTTCCTCAAGATACTTAGATGTTTCAGTTCTCCTGGTTCACTTCGTAATTCTATGTATTTAAATTACGATAATATATAATTACATATATTAGGTTTCCCCATTCGGAAATCGCCGACTAATAACGTTTTATATCAACTTATCGACGCTTTTCGCAGATTTACACGTCCTTCATCGCCTCTGACTGCCAAGGCATCCGTCATATACGCTTATTTACTTAACCTTACAACCCACAATCGTCTAAATATTTTAAACAAATTTTATAACAAAATTTGTTATTTAATTAATATTTATTAAATTTTTATTTCCTAATTTTTAAAAAACTTAAAAAACTTTTGAGGGCACTCTTCTTTAAGAGAACTTTGAAAGTAAAGGAGGTGATCCAACCACAGGTTCCCCTACGGTTACCTTGTTACGACTTCACCCCAGTTATGAATCATAAAGTGGTAAGCGTCCTCCTTCTTTACAAAAGGTTAAACAACTTACTTCTTTTACAACCCACTCCCATGGTGTGACGGGCGGTGTGTACAAGGCCCGGGAACGTATTCACCGTAGCATTCTGATCTACGATTACTAGCGATTCCGACTTCATAGAGTCGAGTTGCAGACTCCAATCCGAACTAAGATATATTTTGTGAGATCCGCTTACTTTTACAAGGATGCTTCTCTTTGTATATACCATTGTAGCACGTGTGTAGCCCTGGTCGTAAGGGCCATGATGACTTGACGTCGTCCTCACCTTCCTCCGGTTTATCACCGGCAGTCTTCTTTGAGTTCCCAGCTTTAACTGATGGCAACAAAGAATAAGGGTTGCGCTCGTTGCGGGACTTAACCCAACATTTCACAACACGAGCTGACGACAGCCATGCAGCACCTGTCTCCGCGTTCCCGAAGGCACCCCTCTCTTTCAAGAGGATTCGCGGCATGTCAAGCCCTGGTAAGGTTCTTCGCGTTGCATCGAATTAAACCACATGCTCCACCGCTTGTGCGGGCCCCCGTCAATTCATTTGAGTTTTAACCTTGCGGTCGTACTTCCCAGGCGGTCGACTTAACGCGTTAGCTACGAAAGCTATAAGTCAAGCTTACAACCTTCAAGTCGACATCGTTTACAGCATGGACTACCAGGGTATCTAATCCTGTTTGCTCCCCATGCTTTCGCACCTGAGCGTCAGTATTCGTCCAGGGGGTCGCCTTCGCCACTGGTATTCCTCCAGATATCTACGCATTTCACCGCTACACCTAGAATTCTACCCCCCTCTACGAAACTCAAGTTAATCAGTTTCAAATGCAGTTCCTAAGTTAAGCTTAGGGATTTCACATCTGACTTAATTAACCGCCTACGTGCTCTTTACGCCCAGTAATTCCGATTAACGCTAGCACCCTCCGTATTACCGCGGCTGCTGGCACGGAGTTAGCCGGTGCTTCTTTTACAAGTAACGTCAATAATGAAATGTATTAGATTCCATTGCTTCTTTCTTGTTGAAAGTACTTTACAACCCTAAGGCCTTCTTCATACACGCGGCATAGCTGCATCAGGCTTTCGCCCATTGTGCAATATTCCCCACTGCTGCCTCCCGTAGGAGTCTGGACCGTGTCTCAGTTCCAGTGTGGCTGATTATCCTCTCAGACCAGCTAGAGATCGTCGCCTAGGTAGGCTTTTACTCTACCTACTAGCTAATCTCGTCTGGGTTCATCTAATGGTATAAGGTTTTATATAAAAAATATAAAATCCCCTACTTTGATCTTTTAAAAGATATTATGAGGTATTAGCTATCGTTTCCAATAGTTATCCCTCTCCATAAGGCAGATCCCCAGATATTACTCACCCGTCCGCCGCTTGCCGACAATAAAAAAAAAGAAAACTTTTTCTCATTTCGCTGCCGCTCGACTTGCATGTGTTAGGCTTGCCGCCAGCGTTCAATCTGAGCCATGATCAAACTCTTCAATTTTATATAAATAATTAACAAAATAAATTTATAAATTCTATTTTAAATAAATTTACAAATTTAATACTCTCTTTTAAAGAGAGTGCCCTCAAAAGTTTTTTATAAATTTTTAAAGAACTACAGAATTAATAACTATTATATTACATCCATATAACAAATAGTCAAGTGTTTTATTTTAATTTTTTTTTAAAAAAAGTTTATATTTTAAATTTTTTAAAAATATGAAAATTCATATTTTTAAAAATATTTTTTATTCTATTTGTATCTTTATTTTTTTTTGTATAGTAAAGAATATTTTTTTTTATATTTAGTAAATTTTTATTATATTGAATTAATTTTTTAAATTTATCAATAATATATTTTTTTGAATCTAAAAAATATATATTTTTAGGAAAAATAATTTTTAATTCATCCTTGATTAAAGGAAAATGAGTACAACCTAATATAATAGTATCAGGAAATATTTTTAATTTATACCAAGAAAAAAAAATTTTTTTTATTTCACTTAATATAATTTTATCTCCCAATAATTTTCGTTCTGCTAAAAAAACTAATTTAGGAGATGATATCATTTTTATCATATATTTTTTTTTTAATAAATATATTTTATTTCGTATTTTATAATTTTGTAATGTAGTATTTGTAGCTAAAAAACCAATTACTTGGTTTTTTGTTTTTGCAATAGCTAAATTAATTACAGGAGTAACACCAATAATAGGAAAATTAAAATATTTTTTTAATTCAGGTAAACTTGTAATACTAGCCGTATTACATGCTATAATAGCTAATGAAATATTATGAAATAGTGAAATTTTTTGTAAAATTTTAATTAAACGTTGTAAAATAAAATTTTTTGATTTATTTCCATATGGAAAATATTTATTATCTAAAAGATAGATAAAATTTATATTTAAAAAAATATTTTTGATATAATTAAATATTGTAATACCACCTAATCCAGAATCAAAAATAAAAATAGTAGTTTGTAATGTTAAAATTTTTTTTTTCATAAAAATCCTAATTTATTGCATTTTATATATTAAAATATTTAATTTTCAATATTATATAATATATAGTATTTATTTAAATGAATAAATTTGTTTTTAAAAACATCTAAATTAAAATTATATAATAAAATTATGAAAAAATTAATCTATTTAGATTATGCTTCTACAACTCCAGTTGATCAACAAGTTTTAAAAGAAATGAAAAATTTTTTTACTATAAAAGGAATATTTGGTAATCCTTCTTCTTACTTACATTTATTTGGTATAAATGCAAAAAATACTGTTGAAAATGCTAGAATAAATATATCCAATATTATTGGTAGTAAAAAAGAAGAAATTATTTTTACATCTAGTGCAACAGAATCTATTAATTTAGCAATTAAAGGAATTGCATTTAACTATTTAAATTATAAAAATAAAAATATTATTACAAGTATGATGGAACATAAAGCTGTATTAGAAACTTGTAATTTCGTAAAAAAATTAGGTATAAAAATTATATATATCAAAAATTCTCATATAGGAAAAATTGATTTAAATATATTAGAAAAAAAAATTACAAATGAAACTATCTTAGTATCAATAATGCATATTAATAATGAAATTGGTACTATTAATGATATAAATCGTATTGGTTGTATTTGTAAAAAAAAAAATACATTTTTTCATGTTGATGCTACACAAAGTGTAGGTAAATATTCATTTAATTTAAAAAATATGAATATTGATTTTTTATCATTTTCAGCTCATAAGTTTTATGGACCTAAAGGTATAGGTGTTTTATATATAAAAAATATCAAAAAAAAAACAAATTTTTTACCCTTATTACATGGTGGTGGGCAAGAAAATGGTTTAAGATCAGGAACTTTAGCTGTACATCAAATTGTTGGCATTTCTACAGCATTAAAAATTGCTAATTCTATAATAAAACAAGAAAAAAAAAGAATATCATGTTTAAAAAAAAAATTATGGGATGGGATAAAAAATATTCCAGGTATATATTTAAACGGTAATTTTAAATATAGTTCTCCCTATATAATAAATATAGGTTTTAAAAATATTTTTAATAAAATACTTTTATCAGAAATGAAAAATATTGCAATATCTACTTCTTCTGCATGTAATTCAAATAAATATTATTTATCTTATGTATTAAAATCTTTAGGATTAAATGATAAACTAATTCAAAGTTCTATTCGTATTTCTTTCGGTAAATTTACTACTGAAAAAGAAATAGATTATACAATTAAAAAATTAAATTTTATTATTAAAAAAATTAAAACAAAATATTTATAAACTTAAACTAAGATTATAATTTTTATATTTTATACATATTAAATAATATGTACAGAAGTTGTATTTGTAGTTCCACTAGGTACTAAAGCACCAGAAACCATTACAATAACATCTCCTTTTGTTGCATATTTACTAGATAATGCTACTTTTTTACCTATTATATAAAAATCATCTGTCGATGATATTTTATTGACTAATTTAGGTATTATTCCTTTACTTAAAATTAAATGTTTTACTGTTTTTTTATTAGTAGTTAAAGCTAAAATTATTGATTTAGGAAAATATTTTCTAATAGATTTAGCTGATTTCCCCAATTGAGTGGCTACAATTATTAAAGGAGCTTTTAGTTTTTCAGCTATTTCAACTGCACTACGACATACAGCATCAGTAATACTCATGTCATTATTATTATAATAATTAATTCTATTAGTCATAGTAATATCTGTTCTTTCACAAATTATAGACATAATAGATACAGATTCTAATGGATATTGTCCCTTAGCACTTTCTCCAGATAACATTACAGCATCAGTTCCATCTAAAATAGCGTTAGCTACATCACCTGCTTCTGCTCTAGTTGGTCTAGGATTTTTAATCATGGAATCTAACATTTGTGTTGCTGTTATCACTACTTTTCCAAAAAAATTACATTTTTTTATAATCATTTTTTGAGCAAAAATAACATTTTCTACAGGAATTTCTACTCCTAAATCACCTCTTGCAACCATGATCCCATCAGATACAGTTAATATTTCATCAAAATTATTTAATCCTTCCTGATTTTCAATTTTAGCTATAATTTGAATATTACTACCATTATGTTTTTTTAAAAATTTTCTTATTTCTAAAATATCTTGTTTTTTACGAATAAAAGAAGCCGCAATATAATCTATTTTATTTTTACATGCAAAAATTAAATCATGTTTATCTTTCTCAGATAGAGAAGGTAAATTAATAGATATACCAGGTAAATTAATACTTTTATTTTCTGATAATTTACCATCATTTAATATTTTACAAATAATATTATTATTAATTATTTTTATTACTTCCATTGCAATTAAACCATCATCTATTAATATTTTATTTCCAATTTTTAAATCTTGAATTAGATATGGATATGTAATTGCCACACATTTATTATTACCAATAATTGTTTGATTAGTTGTTAATGTAAAAAATTTTCCAGATTGTAAATATACATCTTTACCTTTATATAATTTCATAGTACGTATTTCTGGTCCTTTTGTATCTAATAAAATTGCAGCATAGATACCTGTTTCTTTAATTACATTTTGTAATGTAATTATTCTTTTTTTATGATCATTATGATCACCATGTGAAAAATTTAATCTAGCAACATTCATTCCTAATTTTAAAAATTGAGATAGAATATATTTAGATTCTGAACTAGGTCCTATAGTACATACTATTTTTGTTTTTTTCATAAAATTTATCTTTCCTGAATATATTTAATTAAAATCATAAATTTAAATAAAATTTATTATATTATTATTTATTAAATAATCTTATTTAAATTATTTGCAAATTAATTTTTTTAATTTATTTCTAATAGTTTTTATAATAACATTTATACCTTCTAATCTAGAAGTTGTTAAATATTTATCAAAAGATAAATTTTTAAAACAACCTTGAATATTAAAATTTATAATTTCATCATAATTTTTTTTATTATAGAAAATAAAAATCATTGTTAATAATCCTTTAATAATTGAGGAATCACTATCACCTTGAAATTTTACATTATTATTTGAATCAATTTCTATTGAAACCCAAACTCTACTTTGGCATCCTGGTATAAAATTTTCTAAAGAATGTTTTTCTTTTGATAAAATAGGAATTTGATTGCCTAATTCTATTATATAAAGATATTTTTCTTCCCAATTACTACAATTTAAAAAATTATTTTTAATTTCATTCTGACTAGGTAAATTATATAACATATATTATTATCTATTTAATAAATTTTTTATATATATTAATCTATCTATAAAATAATCAATATCATTTTTATTATTATAAATAGAAAAAGAAATTCTACACATAGATTTTACTTTATAAAATTTCATAACAGGAATAGAACAGTGATGACCAGTACGTATAGCGATACCATATTGATCTAAAAAACTACCTATATCATAGGAATGATAATTAGCTAGATTAAATGAAATTATACCAATTCTATTAAGAGAATATTTTTGTCCAAAAATTTTAATATTAGGAATAGAATGAAATTTTTTAAAAGTATATTTTGTTAAATATTGATTATGTTTAATAATATCATCTATATTAAATGACATAAACCATGATAAAGCAGCACCTAATCCTATAATACCAGATATATTAGGAGAACCTGCTTCAAATTTCCAAGGTATTCTTTCCCAAACAGGATTATTTTGATGTAAATCTATGATCATCCCTCCTCCCCCTTGCCATGGTGGCATAGATCCTAATATTTTTTTGATACCATATAATATACCTATACCAGTAGGCCCAAAAATTTTATGTCCTGAAAATACAAAAAAATCACAATCTAATTTTTGAACATCAATTTTCTGAATTGAAATTGATTGAGCACCATCAATTAAAGTAATAATATTTTTTTTTTTAGCTATTTTTATTACAGTTCTAATCGGATTAATAGTTCCTAAAATATTAGAAATATGTGTAATTGATATTAAACAAGTATTTTTATCAATTAATTCATTAATTTTATATAATTTTAAATTTCCATTTTTATCTAATGGTATAACACGAATATTAAATCCTATTTTTTTAGATAATATTATCCATGGAATAATATTAGAATGATGTTCCATTTCAGATATAATAATATTATTATATGATGAAATATTTTTTATTCCCCAAGTATTAGCAATTAAATTAATACTTTCAGTAGTACTTTTAGTAAAAATTATTTCTTCTGCATATTTTGCATTAATAAAACAAGCTATTTGAGCACGTATTTGTTCCATTTTTTTTGTTGCATTTACACTTAAACTATAAATACCTCTATTTACTGAAGAATATTCATTCTCATAAAAATTATTTAATGAAGAAATTACTTTTTGAGGTTTATGTACAGTAGCTGCATTATCTAAATAAATAAGTTTATTGCCATTAATTTTTTTTGAAAAAATAGGAAATTGTTTCCTGATATTTTTTATATTAAAATTCATTTATAAAATTCTCTACTGATAAATAAAACGATATTTTTTTTAAAATTTCATTTTTAATAATATTATTACTAATTTCATTTAAAGAATCTAATATAAAAGACATAAGTAAAAGACTATATGCTTTTTTAAAACTTATACCTCTAGTTTTTAAAAAAAAAATTTGATTATAATCTATTCTACCTGTAAACACACTATGTGTACATTTTACATTATCATTTAAAATATCTAGATTAGGTTGGATATTTACCCTAGATAGTTTATTTAAAAGTAAACTACTATAATTTAATTGTCCATTAGTTTTCATAGCATATTTATTAATTTTTAATAATCCTATTAAATTTATTATTGACTGATCTAAGGTAATTGTTTTATGTAATTGTACACTACAAGAATTTTTTTTATTATGCTCTAAATAATTATTTACATTTATTATGTTAGAATTTTTAGAAAATAATAAACTATTATATATTAATTTTGTTTTTTCTCCTAAAAAACAAAAATTATTATTTTGATTAATATATTGATTTGACATCAATATATCTTCTTTTTTATAAAGAACATTATCATATAAAATAAATTCATTACTAATAGAACAAAAATTATTATTATTATTATTATTATAATTAGTTATAAAAGTATAATGTTCTAATTTAGAATTATTATCTATAATAAAAGTATTATAAATATTATTAATATATGACTTATCTGTATTTATATGATGTTCTATTATAGTAGAAAAAGTATTTTTTATGTAAATAAAATTTCTATAATTAAATATAGCAATTTCATTTTTTTTATTTTTATCATTAAAATATACAATATATAATGGTTTTTTAAACTTAATCTTTTTTATATTATTAATATTAATTATTACATTTTCTTTAGTAAAAGATTCAGATAAATAATGATAAATATCTTTTTTAAAAAAATTACTATAATGAATATCATTATATAAGTTAATATGAATGTTATAATATTTATTATTTATATTACTAAGATTTTTGTCAATTTTACCATTAATAAAAAATAATATAATTGCATCTATTGGAAATAATGATTTAAATAATTTATTATTATTAATAGGTAATGATTTTGAATTAATTAATAAATTATTATTTAAATATTTAAATAATAATTTTTGATTATCACGTAATAATTCTTTTTTTAAAAAATTTTTTAATTTATATAAATCATTTTTTGTTTTTTTATAATAAAAATATTTTTTATTCAATTTATAAAGATTTTTTAATTTATTATAAATATTATTTTTCATTAATATACCCATATCCATATTTATCTAAATCAGAAAGAATACTCATATTTCCTGACCTTATAATATTTTTATTATATAATATATGGATATAATCAGGATTAACATAATCAAGAATACGACGATAATGTGTAATAATTAAAAATGATCTGTTTTTATTTTTCATTAAATTAATTATTTTAGATGCTAATTTTAGAGCATCTATATCTAATCCAGAATCAATTTCGTCTAAAATACAGAGATTTGGTTCTAATACAAACATTTGTAATATATCATTAATTTTTTTTTCTCCTCCAGAAAATCCGACGTTTACAAAACGTTGTAAAAAATCTTTTGTTTTACCTAAAATTTTTATTTTTTCATCTATTATTTTATGATAAGATGATCTATCTAATGTTTTATTATCTCTATATTTTTTTATTGCTTTTAGAGAATTATATAAAAATATATTATTGGTAACTCCTGGTATTTCAATAGGATACTGAAAAGAAACAAAAATACCTTCCCTAGCTCTAATTTCTGGCTCTAAATGTAATAATTTTTTTTTTTTAAATAATATTTCTCCTTTAGTAATAAGGTATTCTTTTTTACCAGATATTACATATGATAACGTACTTTTACCAGAACCATTAGGTCCCATAATGGCATGAATTTCTCCTGGATTTATAGATAAATTAAATTTATTTAAAATAATTTTATTATTTATATTAACACATAAATTTTTAATATTTAACATAGTTTTTTAAATTATTATTACTAAATATCTTATTTTATCCTATACTATCATCTAAATGAATAGATAATAATTTTTGTGCTTCAACTGCAAATTCTAAAGGAAATTTTATAAAAATATCTCTACAAAAACCATTAATAATAAGAGATATAGCATCTTCTTTATTTAATCCTCTTTGTAAACAAAAAAAAATTTGATTTTCTTCTATTTTAGAAGTAGAAGCTTCATGTTCAACTTGTGCAGTATTATTTAATATTTTTAAATTAGGATATGTATGTGTACTACACTTAGATCCGATTAAAATTGAATCACATTGAGTAAAATTACGAGAATTTTCAGCATCTTTATCAATATAAACTAACCCACGATAAGTATTTTTACTTTTTTCTGTAGAAATACTTTTAGAAATGATTGTCGACTTTGTATGTTTACCTATATGTATCATTTTAGTACCAGTATCAGCTTGTTGATTACCATTAGTTAATGAAACAGAAAAAAATTCTCCTACTGAATTTTTTCCTTTTAAAATAACACTCGGATATTTCCAAGTAATAGCTGCACCAGTTTCTGATTGTGTCCAAGACATTTTACTATTTTCTCCATAACATATCGCTCTTTTAGTTACAAAATTTAGAATACCTCCTTTATTATTTTCATTACCCGAAAACCAATTTTGTACGGTTGAATAATTTACTTGTGCATTTTTATATAGGATTACTTCAACTACAGCAGCATGTAATTGAGAATTATTTCTAATCGGTGCAGAGCAACCTTCTATATAATTTACATAACTATTTTCATCTGCTACTAAAATAGTACGTTCAAATTGACCAATATTTTTTTGATTAATTCTAAAATAAGTAGATAAATCTATAGGACATTTTGTATTTTTTGGAATATAAATAAATGTACCATCTGAAATAACAGCTGCATTTAATGATGCAAAAAAATTATCGTCGGCAGGTACTACAAACCCTAAGTATTTTTGAACTAATTTAGGATAATGTTTAATAGCATAATTTAATGAACAAAAAATTATTCCTTTATTTAAAAGTTGTTTCTGGTTAGTTGTAATAACTGAAACAGAATCAAAAATAGCATCAATTGCTATATTTGAATTATTTTTAATAGGTAATTTTAATTTATGAAAAGTATTTTTAATTTCAGATGTAAAATATTTATTTTTAATATTATTATTTAGTATATTATATGAAGGAGCTGAATAATAAATATATTTTTGATAATTTAATTTTTTAAAATGTCCATTTAACCAATGAGGTTCTGTTTTTTTTAGCCAAGAATTATATCCTTTTAATCTAAATTGTAACATCCATGGTGGTTCATTACGAATTTTAGAAATTTTATATATAATATCCATATTAATACCTGGAATAAATTTTTTATTTTTTAATTTGGTAAAAAATCCTTCTTTATATAAATTTTTTTTTTTAAAATATTTAGAATTAATATTCATTTTATTTATTCTTTTTTTATTTAAAAGTAAAACTTTTTTTACATCCACAAAATTGTTTAATTTTATTATTGTAAAATTGAAAAGATTGATAAAAATTATCTTTTATAAAATCAATAATAGTACCATCTATAAAAATAAGATCTTCATTATTAACAGATATACATATTTTATTTTTTTGAAAAATAATTTCATTATTTAATAATTTATCTAATAATAAAATGTTATATTTTAATCCAAAACAACCAGATTTTTTTAAAAATAATTTTATTCCTTTACTATTATTTTTTTTAATTATTTTATTTATTTGTAATGATGCTGTTTGTGTTATATATAAACCTTTATAATTATTTTTTGCACATATTAAATGTATTAAATCTTTTTTTTTTTTCATACAAAAAACCTATAAATATTATTTATTTATTTTAATTTTAAAAATTAAAAATAAAGAATTTTTTCTTTTAAAAAAAAGAATAATATAATTACTTAAATTAATATAAAAAATATATATCAATATAGTATTTAAATTATTATTTATAGTCTATAAAAATATAATTATTTAATTATATTTTTTAAAGAAAAATCTTTAACACGGAAACCTAATAAAAATAATATTAAAATATATAAAATAAAAATTAGAAAACAAATACTTAATAAACAAAAAATACGTATTTTAAATGAAGATAAAATTAACCACTTTTCAGGTAATTTATTAACAATTAATAATAAGATAATACTTAAAATTACTGTAACTATCAGAATACGTAATAAAAAATATAACCAACCCTTTTCTGGTTTATATAAATTTCTTTTAATTAATGTATTATACAATAAAATTACATTTAAAAAAGCAGCTATATCTATTGATATAGGAAATCCTATATGATGTAAAAAAAAGATAAATATAGGACTTATAAACTGAGTAATAATTAAAACAAATATGTTAATTTGGACAGGTGTTTTTACATCTTGTCTTGCAAAAAATCCTATTGCTAAAACTTTAGAAATAATTAGGAATAATATTCCTACAGAATATATAATAATATTCATTTGAGTCATTAAAACATCAAAATAAGTAAATGCTCCATATTGAAAGAATGAAATTAATAATAATTTTGATAAAAATCCTAAAATTAATGAACTAGGTACTATTAATAAAAAACATAAACGTAAACCTATATCCATTAATTGGTTATATTCATGTTCTTTATTTTGATTATAAGCATCAGTTAAAGCAGGTAATAATACTATTGTTAATGCTATTCCAAACATACCGACAGGTAATTCCATAAGACGATCAGAATAATAAATCCAAGTAATTGATCCTGTAATTAAAAAAGAAGAAAAAGCAGAATTAATTAATAAAGATATCTGTGTTATTGTGACACCAATAATTGCAGTGCACATTTTTTTTAAAACTCTTATTACTCCTTTATCAAAATTTTTAAAACTTGGTAAAATTAACATATTTATTTTTTTTAAATAAATTAATTGATAAAAAATTTGTGATAATCCACCAATTAATACAGCCCAAGCTAAAATTAATATTGATGGTTCTAAAAGATTAGGAAATATAATAATTAATAATATCATACTTACATTTAATAAAATCGGTGTTACAGCTGGTACAAAAAAATTTTTCCAAATATTTAAAATAGAGCTTGCTAATGATGATAATGATACTAATAAAATATATGGAAAAGTCATTTTTAAAATTTTTGATGTAAGTTTTAATTTAAAATCTGTATTTATAAAACCTGGTGCGATAATAGAAATAATAAAAGAAGAAAATATTATACCTAATGTTAATATTATAGAAAGTATAATAATTAATATACCTAATGTAGAAGCAATAAAATTTTTTGTTTCTTTATTACTTTTTTTATTTTTATATTCGGCTAATATAGGAGTAAAAGCTTGAGAAAAAGCTCCTTCTGCAAATATACGTCTTAATAAATTAGGTAATTTAAATGCTATAAAAAAAGAATCACTATAAATACCAGCACCAAAAACTTTTGCGATGAGACTATCTCTTATAAAGCCTAATAATCGAGAAAATAATGTGATTATACTAACTGTCGTTAATGATTTTAATAAATTCATATAATTCCTAAAAATAATAGTTTATTATATAGATAAATTATTTTAATAAAAAATTCAATATAATAAATTATTTTCTTTTAGAAAAAAAGATTTAATATTATTTTTTATTAAAAAATTTAAATAGATATTTATTTTTTATAAAATTTAATTTTTAAAAAAAAAGGAAAATATTTATGAATATAAAAGAAATATCTAGAGCAAAATTACCTACAAAATGGGGTAAATTTATTATTATAGGTTTTAAAGAAAAAAATACAGGTAATAATCATATTGCTTTAGTAAAAGGTTTAAAAAATATAAATAAAAATTCAATTATTTTAACAAGAATACATTCAGAATGTTTAACTGGAGATGTATTTTACAGTTTACGCTGTGATTGTGGTTTACAATTAAAATTATCTTTGGATAGAATTGCTAAAGAAACATGTGGAATATTAATCTATCATAGACAAGAAGGAAGAAATATTGGAATTTTAAATAAAATTAAAGCTTATAATTTACAAGATAAAGGATTAGATACTGTAGAAGCTAATTATAAATTAGGATTTCGGGCAGATGAGAGAGATTTTTTTTCTTGTATTAATATATTAAAAATTTTAGGTATTAAAAATATTAAACTATTAACAAATAATCCATACAAAATTAGAATTTTAAAAAAATATGGAATAAATATTATAGATAGAATACCATTAATTATAAATTATAATATTTATAATTTTAAATATTTAAATACTAAATATTTAAAATTAAAACATTTATTATTTTAATAATATTTAATATATTTTGATACTAAAATTATTTTTAACATATTTCAGTAACTTTTTTAAAGTTAATTTTTTTTTATTACAAAATTTTTTTTTTAAAAGTTTTTTTATTTGAAAAATATATTTTTTAAGAAAATTTTGATTAAATATATTTTTTTTATATACATCCCATTTTTTTTGTTCAATTATATTTAATTTTATAGGAAAATTTCTTGCTTTATATTTAAAAAATAAAACATTAGCTCTTTGATCTTTAAAAAATAATTTTTTTAAAAAAAAAAATTTTTCATCTTGTATTTGTTTAAATTTTAATAAATCTTCATCAGAAAAAAAATTGTTATATAATTGTTCATCAACATTATAAATATTAGTTTTATCATCGTTTTTTACGATATTATTAATTAGAAAAAATTTGATAATATTTTTTATTTTTAAAAAATTATTTTGTAATAAAATAAAATTTTTTATATAAAAAATTTTATCAAATTTTAAACGATTAATATCAATTTGTTTTAAAAAATAAAATGGTAATAATAATGGTATTTTATTAAAATTAATAAGTTGTATGTATGAATAGATATATTTTGAGTATAATTGATTTTTCTTTTTAAAAATTTGTAAAAAATAATTTATATCTTTTTTTAAATTAAAAGTAACTAATATATTTTTATTTTGTTCATACCAAAATAATGGAGTTACACAATTTATATTGTTATTTTTATTTTTATAAATATTACTAATATGAATTAAAATTTGAATTCTTGATAAATCTATAATTTTTATTAATTTTTGTTTATTTCTATTTTTAAAAAAATATTTATATAATAGCGGTTGTTTATTTTTAATTAATTTTGTAATAGCTATTGTGGTATATACATCAGATAATGCATCATGAACTTTGTATGGTATAAGATTATTTAATTTTGCAATTTTTTCAAGATTAAAAATAGGAATATTATTAATTTTAGGCCAAACAATTCCATTAGGTCTTAATACATAACATGCTCTAACTAAAGTTAATATATCCCATCTACTATTATTATTTTTCCAAAACCAACTATATGGATCATAAAAATTTCGATAAAATAAAAATTTACTAAATTCATCATCAAAATAAAGATTATTATATCCAATAATACAAGTATTTGGGTATAAAAATATACTATTAATAAGATTAGCAAATTTATTTTCTTGTAATCCTTTTGAATTTACCAGATACGGATCTATATTATGTATTATTATTGATTGAGGATCAGGTAAATAATCGTTAGGTATTTTACAGTAAAGTACCGTAGGTTTATGAATAATATTAAAATTAATATCAGTACGTATACAAGCAAATTGAGCAATTCTATCTTTTTTAGGATTTAAACCAAAAGTTTCATAATCATAAAATAAAAAATTAAATTTTAATTTTTTTTTCTTTAACATAGTATATAATACAATAATATATTATTGATATTTTTACAATAATTATTAATTAATTATGGTGAGATGACCGAGTGGTTTAAGGTGCATGCCTGGAAAGTATGTATATGGAAACATATCAGGGGTTCGAATCCCCTTCTCACCAAAATAAAATATATATATTAACCATTTTAAAATATGATATTAATATGTTTGATATAAATTTAACTAAAATAATGTATAAATATGGTTACTTAATAGTATTATTTAGTTCTTTAATTGAATGGGAAACATTTATTATTATTGCTGGTATGTTAGCTCATAAAAAAATTTTAAATTTAAATAATATTATAATTATTACTATAATAGGTTCTATCTTAAGTAACCAAATACTATTTTATATAGGCAAAAAATACAGTAAAAATTTTTTATTTATTTTAAAAAATTATAATTTAAAAATTCAAAAATATCGTTTTTTATTTAAAAAATATCCCTATTTTTTTATCATTATAACAAGATTTATTTATGGATTTAGATTAATAAGTCCCATAACAATGGGTATTACTAAAATTTCTAATGTAAAATTTTTTTTATCCAATATTATTGGAGCTTTTATTTGGACTTTTTTTTTTACTATTTCTGGATATTTTTTTGGTGAAATTATTTCTACATGGATAAAAGATATTACTAAAATTATTCAATATTTTTTATTTATTTTTTTATTATTAATAATAATCTTTTTTCTATTCAAATTCATAAAGATAAAATTTAAATATTTTAAATAATTATATTTTATAAATTTTAATTTATAATTAACTTTATTAAAAATTCAGGATATAATCCTAATATAATTGTTAGTATTGCAAATAATAATAATAAATTTTTTATAAAAAAATAATAATGATTATTTTTTATTTTAAAAAGATAAAAATTTTTATTCATTTTAGATGGTTTTAAATACAAACTAATAATTATATTTAAATAATAATATATTCCCATAGAACTACCAAATATAATTATATAGGTTAAATACCACATTTTCATTTTTATACACAAAGCTATTAAATAGAATTTTGAAATAAAACCTATAGTAATAGGAACACCAGCTAAAGATAATAACATTATTGTTAAAATAAAAGTTAAAATAGGATCATACCAGAATAAACCACGATAATAATATAATTTATCTATATTTATTTCATCAATATTTAAACTAGCAAATATACTCATTACTCCTAAAATACCTAAATTATTTATTAAATATCCGATAATATATATAATCATAATTTCTAATGAAAAAATATGTGTTTCATATTTTTGATTATAAATCAGTATTACGAACATATATCCCATATGAGCTATAGATGAATATGCTAATAAACGTTTAATATTATTTTTAGAAATCATACCCATAATATTACCAAATAATATTGATAATATTGATAATAAAATTATTATTTGTAATATAAAAGATTGCATATAATTAATATATGCAAAATTAATTAAAAATTTAAACAAAAATATAAAAATTGATAATTTACTAAATGTTGTTAAAAATAATGTAACAACAGTTGGTGATCCTTGATAAACATCTGGAGTCCATAAATGAAATGGTACTATTGATAATTTAAAGCCTAAACTTATTATTATTAATAATAGACCAATTATTGTTAAATAATTTATAGAAAAAAAATTATGGATTATATCACTATTTAGTAGATTAACAAAATGTAAACTACCATTATCTAAATAAATAAAAGATATTCCTAATATTAGGAATGATGAAACTAACATAGAAAGTATCGTATATTTAATACTAGCTTCTAATGCATATTTTAATTTTAAGTTATAAAATATAAGACCAAAAATAGGTATAGATATTAATTCAATACCAACTAACATTGAAATTAAATTATTTGAATCTAATAATACTAAACTTCCTATAGTTGAAATTATAATTAATAAATAAAATTCATCTTTATTATACCTAATAATAGATAACCATTTATAAGCTAATAAACATACTATTATATTATTAAATAATAATATTATCTTATAAAAAATTGAATATTTATCTTGTAAAAATAAATTATTTATAAAAAAATTATTATTTTGTATATAAAAAAGAGATATTATTGTAAATATAAATCCAATAATTGTAATAATTAAACTTGATATATTATCACGTTTTATTGTTATTTTAATTAATAAAAATATTAATGATATTATAATAATAATTAAAGGTATTAATGGTATTAATGATTTAGTCATAAAATTTTCTATTTTTTTAAAAAATTTATTAAAAATAATATATAGATTTAATTAATAATTAATCAATATAATTCTATTATATAGATTATTAATAGTATTATTTGATATATTTAATATAAATTGTGGATAGAAACCTAAAAATATTAATAAAATTAATAATATGAATAAAATAATTTTTTCTCTTAAAAATATATTTTTTTCTAAAATATTTATTCTAGTTTTAGAACCATAAAAAATTTTTTGTATCATATTTAATGAATAAATACTAGAAAATAATAAACTAAAAGTAGAAATACATGCACAAATAGGATGTTTATAAAAAACACCTAATAAAATTAAAAATTCCCCTATAAAATTTCCTGTACCAGGTATACCAATACTAGCTAAAGCAAAGAACACAAATAAACCTGGTAGTATATTTATACTATCCCATAACCCCCCCATTAGTTTAATATTACGTGTTTTTAATTTTTCATATATTTGTCCACACAGAATAAATTGTGCAGAAGCTGAAATACCATGTGATACCATTTGTATTATTACACCTTGATAAGCTAATTTATTAAAGCTATAAATTCCTATTAAAATATATCCCATATGAGATATAGACGTATATGCTATAATTTTTTTTATATCATTTTGTGTATAAGCCATCCATAATCCATAAAAAATACCGAACATTCCTAATACTATTGCAGTAAATGAAAATTTTAAAGATGATACAGGAAATAAGGGTAATGTAAATCTTAATAAACCATAAGCAGCTGTCTTTAATAAAATACCTGCTAAATCAACAGATCCTGCAGTAGGAGCTTGACTATGTGCATCAGGTAACCATCCGTGAAATGGGATAATAGGCATTTTAACTGCAAATGCAATAAAAAAAGATAACATTAAAAAAAATTCTGTTTTTAGATTTAAATGACTATTTAACAAAGCATCATATTCAAAAGTTAATATACCAGTAGATTTATAATAAGAAAAAACTAAAGTAATAATTCCACATAACATTAATAAACCACTAGTCTGTGTATAAATAAAAAACTTAGTTGCAGCTTTAATACGACTATTTCCTTTAATATCTTTATGTCCCCATATAGATATTAAAAAATACATAGGTAGTAACATTATTTCCCAAAATAAAAAAAACAAAAACATATCTACAGATAAAAATACACCAATAACTCCACTTAAAATCCATAATAGATTTAAATGGAAAAAACCATGAAGTTTTTTTATTTCATTCCAAGAACATAATACAGCCATTATACCTAATAATCCAGTTAAATTTATCATTATTAATGATAATCCATCTATAGCTAGATGAAAATGTATTCCAAATTGAGGCATCCAATTTAAAATAAATTCTGAAATCCATGTAGGATATAAAAAAAATATATGATTTTTAAAAAAAAATGTATATGTAATTAATTTAATAATTGATATTATAAAAATAAAACTAATAGCAATTAAAGATATCCAACGAGGAAATTTAGAATTTATTTTTTCACTTTGCCAACAAATTAAACCACCAAAAAAAGGAATTAATATAAAACAGGGTAATAACATAAAATTTCCTAATTATATTTTTATTATTTAATATATAAAAAAATTTATTATGTAAAATAATATTGATTATTAATAAATATTGTTAAATACACTAAAATTATTATTGTTCCTATATATATGGATAATATATACCAACGAATGTATCCATTTTCACTTGTTAATAATAAATATCCTATTTTTTTTAAAAATTTTATAAAAAAATAATCTATTATTTTTGAAATAGGATCATTTTTTATTAATAATAAAAATTTTTTAAAAATATTTGTAATTAAATTTTTATAAAAAAAATCTATATAATAACCGTTTAAAAAAAAATTATTTATAAAATTAAAATAATAATATTTTTTAATAATCTTTTTTATTAAAAAATTATTTTTTACATAAAAAATGTATAATAAATAACTGTTAATTAAAATTAATATAGATATTATTTCTAAAAAAAAATAATTTTTATTATTTAATATAAATAATTTACTGGGAAGTAAAAATTTTTTTTTTATTGGTAAAAATATTATACCAATAAAACTAGATAATATTGTTAATATTATTAATGGAATATTATGTATAAATACATTATTTGTAATTTTATTAAAAAAAATATTACTTTTACCATAAAAAATTTTATAAATCATACGAAAAGTATACAAAGAAGTAAAAATACTACCTATAAAACTAATAATAAGTAAAAAATTATATTTACTCATAAAAATTTCATATAATATTTTTTCTTTTGTAAAACCACTCATAGTAATAAAAGGTAACGAAATTAAAGACATTGCACCAAATAAAAAAATATAATATATAAATGGGAAATATTTTTTTATTCCTCCCATTTTTAATATATTTTGTTCATTTTTACATAAAAAAATAATAGAGGCAACACATAAGAAAAGTAATGCTTTAAAAAAAGCATGTGATATCACATGAAATAAAGCAGCTTTCCATAAATTAATACCTAATGCTAAAAACATGTAACCAATTTGACTCATTGTAGAATATGCTAAAATACGTTTAATATTATTTTGTATTAAAGCAGAATAACCAGATAATAATATTGTTATCGCACCAATAATACTGCATAAAAATAAAATATGGTTATTCATTAAAAATAAAATATTATTACGTAGAATTAAATAAATACCAGCAGTAACCATAGTAGCAGCATGGATAAGAGCAGATACAGGAGTAGGCCCTACCATCGCATCTATTAACCAAGTATTTAATGGAAATTGCACTGATTTACTTAAAGATCCTATAATAATCATTATAGAGATTATTTTTAAATAAAATGCCTTATAATAAATAGAAGATGATGTAGAAACATTAAATATTTCTGTAAAATTAAGAGTATTAAAGGTTCTAAATATAAAAAATATTCCAATAATTAAAAAAATATCACTAAAACGAGTTATTAAAAATGTTTTTATAGCAGATAATCCATTTGATGATTTTTTATAAAAAAAACCTATTAATAAATAAGAACATACTCCTACTCCTTCCCAGCCAAAAAACATCAAAATAAAATTATCAGCTAAAATAAGTAATATCATATTAGCAATAAATAAATTAGTATATGCAAAAAATCTAGAATATCCTTTTTCATTTTTCATATACCAAATGGAAAATATGTGAATAAAAAATCCTACCCATGTAGTGATAAACAACATGATTAAAGATAACATATCTAAATACAAACTAAAATTAATATGTAAAGAATTAATATTTACTATTTCCCACAAAGATTGTTTATAAAAAAATAATCTATTTTTTAAAAAAATATATCCTATTATTAATGTTAATATTGCACTTATACCTATAAAAGTAACTCCAATAATTGAAATTTGAATTTTATTTAAATAATTAGAAATTAATGATAGTAGTAAAAAACTAATTAATGGCATTAAGATAATTAAAAAAAGAAATTTCATCCCTTCATCTCACTAATTGAATCAATATTAATATTATTTTTATAATAATATAATTTTATTAATAAAATTAAACCTATACAAGTTTCTATAGCTGATATACTAATAGATATAATATACATAATTTCTCCTTCAGTTTGTTTCCAATAATTACCAGAAACTACACATGATAAGGTAGAAGCATTAATCATTAATTCAGTACAAATTAAAATATATAACATATTATTTCTAATTAATATTCCTATTAATCCAGTAATAAATATTATTATAATAAATATTAAAATATGATATAAAGGTATCATTTTATATTCTTCTTTATTATATAAAAATAAATAAATATTTAATATTTTTTTCTATTACCTATGTGTAAAATAATAATTACACCAGATAATAAAAGTATTGATATTAATTCTACAATAATTTTATATTGTGTAAATAAATTTATACCAATATTTTGGATATTAATAAAATTATGAATAATTAATTTTTGTATATATAAATTTTTTAATATATAAAATATAAATATTAAAAAAAAACAATTTATAATTAAAATGTTAATTATAAATAATTTTTTTTTTATAAAAAAATACTTTTCTTCTAACTCAATTTTTTTATCATTTAAAAACATTAAAACAAATATAAATAATATAATAATAGCTCCAGCATATATAATAATTTCTAATGCTCCAGCAAAATAATTACCTAATAAAAAAAATATACATGATATTGAAATTAATGAGATTAAAAAATATAATAGTGTATAAATAGGATTAACACTAATAATAATTAAAAATGTAAAAATTATTGATATAAATCCTAATAAATATAATATTATTTCCATATAAAATACCTCTAAATAATCATAATTATGGTAAAATATTTTTTATATCTACTTCTATACTTGAATGTTTGATATTATTTTTTTTATTATTTTTTATTTTAACTCCTGCAATATTATAAAAATTATATTTTACATCTTTTCCTGGATTATTAATTAATAAATTTTTTTTTTCATATACTAGATCTCTTCTATTAAATTCACATAATTCAAAATCAGGAATTAATTGTATAGCTGATGTAGGACAAGCTTCTTCACAGAATCCACAAAAAATACATCTAGAAAAATTTATTCTAAAAAATTTTGCATATGATCGTCCATTTTTATTTATAGATTTTTTTAAAGTTATACAACTAACTGGACAAACAACTGCACAAAGATTACAAGCAACACAACGTTCATTATTATCTAAATCAGATGTTAATATTATTCTTCCTCTATATCTTGGGGGTAAATAAACTTTTTTTTCTGGATACATAATTGTTTCTCTTTTACTAAAAGAATTTAGTAAAACAAAAAAAATACTTTTTATTTGACTTATTATATTAATAAAAAATTTTTTAATATTCATTATTTAATTTTAAAAGATTATGTAAATGTTGTTAAACATGCAGTAATTATAAGATTAATCAATGTTAATGGTAAACATATAAACCATCCAAAATATATTACTTTATCATAACGAGGTCTAGGTAATGATGCTCTGATTAAAAAAAATAATATTATAAATAAAATAGTTTTAATTAAAAACCATAACATGGGTGTAAAAAATGGGCCTAACCATCCACCAAAAAATAAAATAACAATTAAAGAAGATAATACTGTTATATTAACATATTCCCCTATAAAAAATAGTCCAAACTTCATTCCAGAATATTCTATATGATAACCATCAACAAGTTCTTGTTCTGTTTCTGGTTGGTCAAAAGGATGTCTATGGCATAATGCTATAGAAGCAATTAAAAATGGGATAAAAGCAAAAAATTGAGGAATAATATTCCAATAATGATTAAATTGATAATTTATTATATCTAATAAATTAAAAGATCCTGTTTGGCACACAATACCCATTAATGATAATCCTAAAAATACTTCATAACTAATAATTTGTGCTACTCCTCTTATAACTCCTAGTAAAGCATATTTATTGTTACTTGCTAATCCTGCAAATAAGATAGAATATACTGAAATACTAGCCATCATTAAAAAAAAAAGTATTCCAATATTTAAATTAGATATTATTATATAAGGAGTAATAGGCAATGTAGCGAAAACAGACAATAATGTATTAAATGCTAAAATAGGAGCCAAATTAAATAATAATTTATTAGAAAAATGTGGATTCCAATCTTCTTTAAAAAAAATTTTTATCATATCAGCTAATAATTGGAAACATCCAAAAAATCCTACTCTATTTGGACCATAACGATTTTGAAATAAAGCAAGTATCCGTCTTTCTATAAAACTTAAAAAAGCACTACTTATTAATAATAATAATAATATAAATAATATTTGCAGTACATAAAATAATTTTATAGAATGAAATAAAGAAGAAAATATCATTTTAATACCTTTATTTTTTCAATAATTTTACCTAAAAAAGATAATGGAATATTTTTAACACCTAATGGAAGACTTACTAAACCTTTATTTAAAAAATTTGAAATATGTGTTTTTAATATAAATTTGTTTTTTAAACAATATATTTGAACTAAATCATTATTTAAAATTCCTAATTGTTTAGCATCATTTTTATTAAAAATTATATAATAATTATTAAAATATTTTTTTATTAAATTGGATTTTTGTATTACACTATTATTTTGAAATAAATTTTGATGTGCAATAATTATTAATTGATTGTGATTATTATTAATATTATTACATACATGATATATTCTTTTAATATGTACTTTATACTTATTTTTTTGACAAATTTTAAATCCTGTAATACCATACTTAGACGAAACACCAATTTCTTTTTGAAATTTATGTAATGCTTGTGAAGAATTCCATCCGGGAGCCCACAAAAATGGTATATGTTTATAATTAATATTTGAACCATAATTTCCTTCCATAGAAAAACTAAAAATAGTATCTTTATCTTTTGGTTGTTGAGGTTCATGTACATTTATGTGAGAAAACATTGATGTTCTTCCACTATATCTAATTGGAGTTCTTGCAAATTTTCTATTATATACTTTATAAGTGGCTGGGGGTGCTGCTAAACTAATACCATTAAGTCTTGGGATATATTTTTCACATTTTTTTATAATTTCATCTAAAGTAATACTTTCATTTAAATTATTTAATTTTGCATATATTTTATATATCCATTTCCAACTAGGTTTTCTATCGTTTTTTTTATTATAAAAAGTAGGATCATAAACTTGGAAAAATCTTTGTGCTCTACATTCATTATTAATAACAGTACCACTATTTTCCATAAAATTTGTTACTGGTAATATTATATTTGCTTTTTTCATAGTTCTAGTTAAAATATGATCTAATACGATAATGTTAGGAATTTTTTTAAAAAAATTATTTAATATATTTTTATTTTCATAAATATATAAATCATTTTCCATTATTAAAATAGTATCTATATTAGAATTATTATGAATAATAGATTTTTGATTTATAAATAAACTATTTAAAGATTTTCCTTTAATTAAACTAATTCCCATACTATTTACTTCATTTAATGTATAAAATAATCCTACATCTTGATTTTTTTTATATAATTCTTTTGCTATTGAATAAGATGCTGAAATTAATGATAAAGAATTAGAACCTGTGCCAGAAATAATTAAAGGTTTTTTAGAATTTAATAATATTTTTTTTATTTTTATAATTTTTTTTTTTAAATTTTTATCATTTATAATAGTATTATCATTTTTAATATAATCTGCCAATGTAAAGCAAAATATAGATTGATCTAAAGTAGATGCATAATAATTAAATAAAGAAATATCATCTAATAATGTTTCCTTATGACTCACTATTAATAGTGGATTCAGTTTTTTATTTCTCATATTTAAAATTGCATCAGTTTCCCAATAGGAAATATCTAAATTATTATTTGTTTTTGTAATATTAAAATATTTTTTTATAGCTTGTCTAACAGCTAAAGCAGCTCTAGGATTAGTATTACTTAAATCTTCTCCTACTATTAAAATAGTATCATAATTTTCAATTTCAGATAATGTAGGAAAATATATATCCATATTTTGTATTATATCAATAATATAATTGATTTGTTTCTTTTCATTTCTTAAAATACCTAAATAAAAATTTTTTTTTCCAACTAATTTTTTTAAAATTACATTACTTTCTATACTTGCTCTTGATGAGCCAATACCAATAATATTTTTAGAATTTAAAATTAAATGAATAATATTTTTTATAATTTTATCATAATTATAAAAAAATTTTTTCTTATTTTTAAAAAGGATAATTTTAATAGGATTATTTTTTAAATAAGTATAATCATAACCAAAATAACCTTTATCACATAAAAAATAATGATTTATTTTTTCATGAAATCTATTTTGTATACTAGATAATTTTCCATAACGTTCTCCAATAAATATATTACATCCTAATGAACAATTTTGACAAATACTTGGAGAATATTGTAAATCCCATTTTCTTGAATAATTTATATTATATATTTTATCAGTAAAAACTCCAGTAGGACATATTTCAATTAAATTTCCTGAAAACGGATTTTGTAATCTACCGTCTGAATATCTACCAAAATAAATATTATTTTTAGATCCAAATACATTAAAATCTTTTCCATCTGCATAATTTTTATAAAATCTTACACAACGATAACATGTAATACAACGATTCATTGTATGAGAGATAAAAGGACCTAAATATTGATTTTTATATTCTCTTTTAGAGAAATCATATCTACGATTATTATGTCCTGCCATAACTGTCATATCTTGTAAATGACAATTACCACCCTCATCACAAATAGGACAATCATGTGGATGATTTAACATTAATAGTTCAATATTTTTTTTACGAAAATTAATTAAATCATCATCATTAATAGTAATATATGAATTATTAATAGGTGCAGACATACAGGACATAATTATAAATTTATTTTTTTGTTGTAAATTATTAGACTGTTTTATCGCACATTGACGACAAGCTCCTATACTTCCTAAAATTGGATGCCAACAAAAATATGGCACATTAAAACCTAAAGATAAACATATTTTTAATAAATTATCTTGTTTATTAACTTTATAGTATTGACCTTCTATGTTAATATTAATCATAATATATATTCCTTACTACAATTTAGTAGTATAAAAAATATTTTTAATTTATTATTTATAATATACAAAATAAAATTTTGATATTAAAATTTTTTAATTATTCCATTTTCAAACTCATTTAAAAAATATTTTAATGCACTATTTAAAGGTTCCATTGCACTGGGAGCATGAGCACAAAAAGAACCCCCATTGATTAACTGATTACTTACGTCTTTAAGAAGATAAATATCTTTTTTTAATCCTTTTTTTTTTTCTAGTTTATTTAATATTTTAACAATCCAAGGTAAACCTTCTCTACAAGGAGTACAAAATCCACAAGATTCTCTAGCAAAAAATATTTCTAAATTTTTTAATATAGATATAATATTTACACTTGTATCTATAGCAAGAGAAATACCTGTTCCTAATCTACTACCAGCTTTACTAATATTCATAAAATCCATTGGTAAATCTAAATGATTTTTTGTTAAAAAACTAGTTCCAGCACCCCCTGGTTGCCAAGCTTTAAGAAAAAATCCTTTTTTCATCCCACCTGCATATTGTTCTAAAACTATGCGAGCAGGTGTACCTAAAGGTAATTCCCATAAACCAGGATTCTTAACATTCCCTGAAAAACCTAACATTTTTGTACCACTATCATATATACTATTAGATATATTATGATACCACTTAAATCCATATTTTATTATACTAGGTATATTAAAAATAGTTTCAACATTATTTACACATGTAGGTTTTCCCCATAAACCAATTGTAGCAGGATATGGAGGTTTAAAACGAGGATTAGGACGTTTTCCTTCTAAAGAATTAATTAAAGCTGTTTCTTCTCCACATATATATCTTCCCGCCCCTGTATGGAGATATAAATCAAAATTAAAATTACTATTTAATATATTTCTTCCTAAAAATTTAGCATTATATGCTTCTTTTATGGCTATATTTAAAATTTTTATACATTTTATGTATTCTCCTCTTAAAAAAATATATCCTTTATTAGCTTGTATTGCAAAAGCACTTATAATTATTCCTTCTATTAATTGATGTGGAATATGTTCTATTAAAAAACGATCTTTATATGTTCCTGGTTCCATTTCATCGGCATTACATAAAAAATATCGAATTTCATTATCGTTTTTTTTTTGAGGAATTAAACTCCATTTTAACCCAGTATAAAATCCGGCACCTCCTCTACCTTTTAATTTTGATTTTTTTACAACATTAATTATATCTTGTGGTATATTTTTTATTAAAGTATTTTTTAAAATTTTATAACCATCTTTTTGTATATATTGTTTTAAAAATAATGTTTTGTTTTTACTAACACGCCATGTTAGGGGATGTGTTTCTGGGTTGGGTTTTGTAATTTTCATTAATATAATTATCCAATATTTGATCTATATAATTAATAGATAATGAAGTATAAATTTTTTCATTAATCATTATCACAGGACTATTTTCACAATGTCCTAAACAACATATAGGTATTAAAGTAAATAATTTATCAGGAGTTGTTTCTCCTGATTTAATTTTTAATTTTTGTTCAATGTGTTTTAAAATTTTTTTATATTTTGTTATATAACAAACAATACTATCACAATATTTAATAATATATTTACCTACTGGAGAACGAAAAATTTGGCTATAAAATGTTGCTATACTATCAATTTCAGAAGGATGTATATTTAAAATATTAGAAATATTCATAATGATTTTATCAGATATCCATCCATATTTTTTTTGAAAAAATATTAATACTTCAATAATAGCCGCATTATTACACCCATAATTATTTATAATTTTATTAATGATTTTACAATCTTTTTTATCTAAATATAAACTTATATTATCATTTTTTTTTTTCATAATATTATTTTAACGATCTACATCCGACATAACAAAATCAATACTACCTAAATAAGCAATTAAATCAGATATTAAACTACCACAAATAACAGATGGTATTTGTTGTAAATGAGGAAAACTAGGTGTCCTTATTCTAGTACGATAACTATTTGTATTACCATCACTTATTAAGTAATAACTATTAATACCTTTAGTAGCTTCAATCATTTGGAATGATTCATTAGCAGGTATTAATGGGCCCCATGATACTTGTATAAAATGATGAATTAAATTTTCTATGTTATTTAACATTTTTTTTCTTGGTGGTGGTGTTGTTAAAGGATGATCAACTTTATATTCTCCTGTAGGCATATAACTTAAACATTGTTTTATAATATGTAAACTTTGCCAAATTTCTTCTAACTTTAATAATACTCTAGAATAACAATCACTAATATTGTTACCAACAGGAATATCAAAATCAAAATTTTCGTATCCTGAATAAGGACGCCATTTTCTTACATCAAAATCTAACCCAGTAGCTCTCAAACCTGCGCCAGTTATTCCCCAAGATATTGCTTCTTTTTGATCATAAACTGCTATATTTTTTGTTCTGGATATTAAAATACTATTTTGTAAAGCTATTTTTTTATACAGAATTAATCTTTTAGGTAACCATATTAATAATTTTTTTACAAGAATATTCCATCCATGAGGTAAATCTTGTGCTAATCCTCCTATTCTAAACCAAGCAGGATGCATTCTAGCACCAGTAATTGCTTCAATAATATCATATATTTTTTGTCTATCTGTAAAAGCTAAAAATATAGGAGTCATTGCACCTACATCTTGTATAAAAGTTGATAAATATAATAAATGACTATTAATGCGAAATAATTCTGATAACATTATTCTAATTACTTTAATTCTATCTGTAACAATAATATTAGCTAATTTTTCTATTGCTAAAATGTAAGGCATTTCATTTATACAACCACCTAAATATTCAATTCTATCTGTATATGGTATATAAGTATGCCATGTTTGTCTTTCAGCTATTTTTTCTGCACCTCTATGATGATAACCAATTTCTGGTATACATTGTATAATTTCTTCTCCTGATAATTGTAAAATAATTCTAAATACACCATGTACAGAAGGATGATTAGGTCCTAAATTAAGATACATATAATCATCATATTTATTTTTTTCTAACATATTAAAATCTTTTGGAGAAAATTTTGTGGCTTCAATGTCTATTTTATATTTTTTTTTTGTTAAAATATATGGTGTTAAATCAGTAGCTCTAGAGGGAAAATCCTTACGTAAAGGATAACCATTATCCCAATTTTTTGGTAATAAAATATGTGACAAACAAGGATGATTAATAAAATTAATTCCAAACATTTCCCAAATTTCTCTTTCGTACCAATTTGAATTTTTAAAAATTTTTGTAATACTATTAATATATAATGATTTTTTTTTAAAAGGAATTTTTATAATAATATCTGAATTTCTATTAATAGAAATTAAATGATAAAATAAAGAAAAATCTATTTTTTTCATTAGATAAAATTTATTTGAATGTAATCTTTCATCTACACCATGCATATCATATAACATATTATATGGATCATGAATAATTTTTGAAAAAAAGTTTATAAATTTTATCAAATCATCAGCTCTAATCCAAATAACTAATGGCATTTTTTTATTATAACTATTTTGTATAATAAAATCTTTAAAAGAAAATCTATTATTTAATTCATCTATTATGGGTTCTATTTTTTTTTTAGAAAATGATTGATTATGTTTATCTCCTATTTGATTAACTATTTTGTTAAAAAGATTTTTCATAAATAGATGCCTATATATATTATTAGATATTTTTAGGTGATTTAAATTTAAAATTTTTATTATAAAAATTTTTATTAGGTGATTTTATTTTAGCTTTATAAATTTCTTGATCTCCTATAATCCAAGATAAAGGACGTCTTTCATAACTAATAGATTTTTGTAATAATAATAATGCTTGTATATATGCTTCTGGTCTTGGGGGACATCCTGGAATATAGATATCTACAGGTAAAAATTTATCTACTCCTTGTACTACTGAATATACATCATACATTCCTCCAGAATTAGCACATGATCCCATAGAAATAACCCATTTAGGTTCTAACATTTGATCATATAATTTTTGTATTATAGGAGCCATTTTTAAAAAACATGTTCCTGCTATTACTATAAAATCAGCTTGTCTCGGAGAAGCTCTTAAAACTTCTGAACCAAAACGTGAAATATCATTAATTGATGTAAATGATGTTGTCATTTCAACATAACAACATGACAAACCAAAATTATAAGGCCATAAAGAATTTTTTCTGCCCCAATTAATAATTTGATGAGTAATTTTTTTTAAATTACCTAAAAAAATATTTTTATGAATTTGATCATTTAAAGGATCTGTACTAATATATTTTTCTTCTTGTATGGGGTATTTTTTTTTCTTATTTTTATTTTTATTAAGAATATATTTCATATTGTATTATACGTTCAATATTTTAATTTTATTAAATATTTTTAAATTTCCAATTTAATATATTTGTTTTAAATAAATAAAATAAAGTAACTAAAATAGTTAAAATAAATAAAATTCCTTCAATAAAACCTGCTAATTCTATTTTTTTTATAGAAAGAGACCATAAATATAAATATAAGGATTCAATATCAAAAATAATAAAAAGTATTGCTATTAAATAAAATTTAATATGTATTTTTATTTTTGAATTTCCATAAGAAATTACTCCTGATTCAAATGGTGTTTGTTTATCTAAATTAGATGAACGTTCTCCTAAAAAAAAAGATATTAATATCATTATACAACTAATAAAAATAGCAAGTATTTGAAATAAAATAAAATATTCATAATTATCAGTTAATTTATTTATTAACATAATTAATTTTCTTTATATAAAAAAGTATATAATTTAAATAATATAATTTTTTATTAAAAAATTCTTTAAAACTAAAAAATTATTAGGTAATTTATAAGATAAATTTTCTTTTTTTATGCAATTAACTAAAATTTTAGGTAATATTATTTTTTTATGTAAAATATCATAAATATAATCTTTAAATTTTGCTGGATGTGCAGTCCCAAGAAATATATTAAAAGTATCTTTTTCTAGAATATATTTTTTTAATGCACAAAAACTGACAGCAGTATGTGGTTCTAAAATAGATTTGTATTTATTAAATACATTTATTATTGTTTTTTTTGTTTCTAAATCTGTTATAGATTTAGATTCTAATAAATTTAAATCCCAATTATTAATTTTAAAAATTTCTTTAATTCTAGGCCAATTATTGGGAATACTTACATCCATAGCATTAGATAATGTAGATATGGTTTTTTTTGGTTTCCAACATCCTGTATGTAAATATCTAGGTATTGTATCATTAATATTAGTTGCAGCTATAAATTTATTTATAGGTAATCCAATAACTTTAGCCATTAAACCAGCAGTTAAATTTCCAAAATTTCCACTTGGAACTGATATAATTATTTTTTTTCCCCTCTGATCTAAAGGTATTTGACTAAATGCTTCAAAATAATAACATATTTGTGCAATTAATCTACTAATATTAATTGAATTAGCAGAATTTAAATTTAAATTTTGTTTTAATTCTTGATCATTAAAAGATTGTTTAATTAAATTTTGACAATCATCAAAATTTCCTTCAATAGCAATAGTTTTTATATTATTTCCTAATGTACAAAACAATTTTTCTTGTAAAATAGAAATTTTTTTATAGGGATATAATATTACTATTTCAATATTTTTAATATTATAAAATGCATGGGCAACAGCAGCTCCTGTATCTCCAGAAGTAGCAGTTAAAATAATAATTTTATTTTGTTTTTTTTTATTAAAAAATTCTATCATTTGTGCCATAAAACGAACACCAAAATCTTTAAAAGCTAAAGTAGGCCCGTGAAATAATTCTAAACAAGCAAGATTTGTATTAAAAAAATTTAATATTAAAGGGAAATTAAATGCTTTTTTTATTTTTTTTTTCAAAATTTTTAATTTTATTTCTTTTTTTAAAAAAAGTGAAAGTATATAACTACTCTTATCTATAAAATTAAGATTTAGTATATTCTCAATAGTTTTGTTATTTAATTTAGGCAAATATTCAGGAAAAAATAAACCTTGATTTGTACCTAATCCTTGTTGTAAAACTTGACTAAAATTTTTTTTTTCTTTATGCTCGTTAAGATTATAGAATTTCATTTGTTCTCCATAATTTTAGTGCCTATATTATTTATTTTACATATATGAACAAAACCTGTTTTATTTTCTAAATAATTTTTTTGTAACCAATTAACCATATTATATGCAATATTTAAATCATTAAAAATACTAAACATAGTAGGTCCTGATCCTGAAATTCCATAACTTAAAGCTCCTAATTTTTTTGCTTTGTGAGAAATTTTATCAAAATTAGGTATAAATAATTTTCGATATGGTTCAGCTATAAAATCTTTCATTAATTTTGCAGCTAATAATTCATGTTTTGTATATATAGCATTAATAAATGAAGCTAAATATTGATTTTGTTTAATAAAAGTTTCTCTTTTATATAATTTTGGTAAAATTTTTCTAGAATGTAATGTAGATAATTTTATTCCAGGATATGCAATTACCCAAAACCAATTTTGAAAAATTGGTATATTTTGAATAATTAAATCATTTTTATTTATAAGTATTAATTTCATACCTCCTAATAAACAAGGTACAATATTGTCATAATGTATTTTACCTGATAAAGATCCTTCTAATTCTCCCATTAATTTTAATAAAGTTAAATTATTTAATGGATTATTAAAAAATAAATTTATTGCTTTTAAACAAGAAACTATGGAACATGCACTTGAACCTAATCCTGATGCTACAGGAATATTTTTTTCTAAAATTATTTTTAAAGGAATTTGTTTTCCAACTTTATCACAGAATTTTATCCAACAATTAAAAATAATATTTTCATAATCATTTTTTGGTAAATCATTTAAAAATAAACCTTTATTTATTAATTTAAATTTTTTAGAAGTAGAAACTGTTATAAAATCTCCTAAAATTCCTCCATCTATTCTAGATAGTGCTATTCCTAATGTATCAAAACCTACATTAATATTACCAATAGAAGCAGGAGAATAAATTTTTATCATAAATAATAATTCCTTATTTATTTTACTAGATAATATGTAATAAATCAGTTAATACCCCTGCTGCAGTAACATTATTACCAGCACCGTATCCTCTTAATACTAATGGATAAGGTTGATAATAATTAGTATAAAAAGCAAAAGAATTTTCTCCATTTTTTATATTAAAAAATGGATGATTATTATCAATTTGAATAATTTCTACTTTACATATACCTTTTTTATCTATACTTCCTACATAACGTAAAACTTTGTTGTTTTGTTTTGCATATTGAACTTTTTTTATATAAATTTCATCTATTTTTGATAAAGAATTTAAAAATTCTTTAATAGAAGAATCTTGATTTAATTTAAATTTATTAGGTATAATAGATTCAATAATTATATCTTTTAATTCTATGTTAAAACCAATTTCTCTAGCTAATATAAGTAATTTTCTAGCTACATCTATACCTGTAAGATCTATACGAGGATCTGGTTCCGTAAAACCCATTTTTTGAGCCATTATTATGGATTTAGATAAAGTTATTCCTTCTTCTAATTTACCAAAAATAAATGATAATGAACCGGATAAAATTCCAATAAATTTATTAAGTTTATTACCTGTTTGTAATAAATTTTTTAAAGTATTAATAATTGGTAAACCAGCACCAACGTTTGTTTCATAATAAAATTTTAAATTTAATTTACTTGCTGTTAAACGTATTTGATTATAGTATTTTATACTGGAAGAATTTGCTTTTTTATTAACAGCTATTATATTAAAACCATAATTAAAAAAATTAATGTATTGATCAGCAATTTCTTGTGAAGAAGTACAATCAATAATAACTGGATTAATTAATTTATATTTTTTAATATTGTGTAATAAATATTGTATTTTATTATTAGAAGAATAATTATGTTTTATTTGTTCTTGCCAATTTTTAATATTAATTCCATTAAAATCTATTAATAAATATTTTGTATTTAAAATACTACAAATTTTTAAAATAATATTTTTTTTTTTAAAAAAATCTATGTTTTGATGAATTTGTTGTAATAAAGTACTTCCAATACCTCCAGTACCTATAATAAAAATTTCTAATATTTTTTTTTTATGAAATAAAATTTCATGTATTATTTTTATAATATTTTGTGCATAATATTTTTTTATGGCCACAGTAATATAATTTTGGGAAATATTTTGTGATATACCAAAAATACTTGTTTTTGTTATTTTAAATATTTTTAAAAAATTAGAAATTATATTTTTAGAATAATTAACTTTATTAATAACTAAAGTAATTAATGATAAATTTCTAATTATTTGTATAGATTTTATTAAATTATATTTAAATTCTAAATATAATTCTTCTTCTAATAAACTTTTTAAATTATCTAAATCTTTATTTAATAAAAATATATTAATATTACAGTCTTCAGAAGACTGAGTTATAAAATAAATAGATATTTTGGATTGAAATATAAAAAATAATATTTTTGATATGATATTATTTGTATATTTATTTTTATTACCAAAAATATTTAGCATTGATATATTTTTTAATTCAACAATACCTTTTATTTTTGGTGATAAATATTTAGTTATATCAAAATTTTTAATTAAAGTTCCATTAAATTGTGGATTCATAATATTTTTTATAACACAAGGTATATTATTTTTTAACATAGGTAGTAATGTTTTATAATGAATGACCTTAGCGCCAAAATATGATAAATTTATTGCTTCTTGATAATTAATAAATTTTAATAATTGTGTATCAGGTATAATATTAGGATCTGCAGTATAAATACCATTAACATCAGTCCAAATTTCACAACAACTAGCTTTTAAACAAACTGCTAATACTGCAGCAGAATAATCTGAACCATTTCTACCCAATAAAACAGTATTATTATTTTTATTCACAGCAAAAAAACCAGGCATTAATATTAGATCAATATTAGATAAATTAATTTTTTGAATATTTTTAGAAGTTATAGAAATATCTACTGTTGATTCTAAATTATTACCATAAGCTAATAAATATTTTTTAGGAGAAATAATATATATTTTATGTTTTTTGATCTTTAATAAAGATTCTAATAAAAGTATAGAAAATTTTTCACCTTGTGATAAAATTTTTGCTTTAATTATATCTGGACAATAGTTTATTAATTTAATACCATGTAATAATTCTTTTATTTGAGATAAAATTTTCTTTATTTTATCATGTAAAAAAATAATATCTATATCATTAACTCTTTCTTTTAAATTATTAATTAAATTAATAAAAAAATTTTTTATGTATATAAAGTCTTTTTTAGCATTTTTTTTTTCTAATTTTTTTTTTATTATTAATTCCAAACTATTAGTAATAGTTGCAGGAGCAGACAAGACAACAGCTATTTTTTCTTTTTTTAAATAATTATTAATTATATTTGTTACTAATAAAAATTTTTCTGCATTTTTTAATGAAGTTCCACCAAATTTTAATACTTTCATATTATTAAACCTATATTTATTTTTAAAATATAAAAATATAAATAGTTAGATATTTATAATTTTTATAAAATAAATATATATTAATATAGTTTTTATTAAAACTAAAATATTTAATTTATTTATTTTATATAAATTAAAATAATAATAAAATACTTTTAATTATTATCTTTAATAAAGATATCTTCAATATTTTTTAAATTCTTATAAAAAAAACCTTTTTTACCTTTTAAGGAATAAAATTTTTTTATTTCTTCATAATTTAATATAAACTGTTCTTTATTAGTTTTTATATAAATTGTAGAATTTTTATTAATACAAAATATCCATTTTAATTTATCTTTATTTTGAATAAATTCTTTACTATCAATAAAAATTAATCTACTTCCTTTTCCTTTTGATAATTTAGGAATTTCATTTATGGAAAATAATAAAAATCTATTTAATAGAGATATAGTTAAAATTTTAGTATTTTTATTTTTAATAACTAAAGGTGATAATATTTCTGCATTTTTAGATAAAATAATAGATAATTTTCCATTTCTATTACATGCAATTAAATCATGAAATTTACATATAAATCCATAACCAGAACTAGAAGATAAAATAATTTTTCTATTATTAGATTCCATTAATAAACTTTTAATTATAGATCCTTTAGAAATATTTAATTTAGCATTTAAAGGTTCTCCTTGACTTCTTGCTGCAGGTAATGAAATCGTATCAATACTATAAGAACGTCCAGTAGAATCTAAAATTACTATAGTTTGGTTTTTTTTTCCTTTTACAGAAAGTAAAAATGAATCTCCAGATTTATAATTAAGATTTAAGGGATCTATAGTATGTCCTTTTGCACATCTGATCCATCCCATTTTAGATAAGATAATTGTAATAGGTTCGCTTAAAATTAATTCTGATTCATTTAATAATTTTGCTTCTTTTCTTTTTTTTAAAATTGAACGACGATTATCATTATAATTATTAGATAATAATATTATTTCTTTTTTTAATAAAATATTAATTTTTTTATCTGAAGATAATATTTGTATAATATTTTTATATTCTATTTCTAATTTTTTTTTTTTATTTATTAAATTTTTTTCTTCTATAAATGAAATAGAACGTAATTTAAAATTAAGTAATGTTTCTATTTGTAAATTAGTTAAATTAAATTTTTTTTTAAAAATAGGTTTAGGATCTAAATTTAAACGAATAATTTTAATAAATTTTTCTAAATTAGAATATACGATCAATAATCCTTCTATAAGATGTAATTTTTGGATTATTTTTTCTAAATAAAAATGTAAACGTTTTTTTACTATGATTTTCCGAAACAAAATCCATTCTGATAATATTTCTATTAAACTTTTTACAGCTGGCTTATTATTTAATCCAATCATATTTAAATTAATACGATAACTTTTTTCTAAATCAGTAGTAAAAAACAAATGTAACATAATTTGTTCAATTTTTAAATAATTAAAATTATTACGTATAATAATTACTATTCGTGTAGGATTTTCATAATCAGATTCATCTCTAATATCTTCGATCATAGGTAATTTTTTATTTCTCATTTGTGTAGTAATTTGTTCAATAATTCGTATTCCTGAAATTTGATAAGGTAATGATGTAATAATTATTGAATTATTTTTAATTTCCCATATTGCTCTTAATTTAATTGAACCTTTTCCTTTTTCATATATTTTATATATTTCATCTTTAGATGTTATAATTTCACTTCCTGTTGGGAAGTCTGGACCTTGTATCGTATTTAAAAGTTCATTTAATGAAATTTTAGGATTATCAATAATTTTAATTATTGCATTAGATATTTCCTTAATATTATGAGGGGGTATATCAGTTGACATACCTACTGCTATTCCAGTTGATCCATTTAGAATAATATTAGGTAAACATGCAGGTAATATTTTAGGTTCTAGTAATGTACCATCAAAATTAGGTACAAAATCAACAGTACCTTTTTCTATTTCATTTAATAATATATCAGAATATTTAGACAAACGAGATTCTGTATATCTCATAGCTGCAAATGATTTTGGATCATCTTGAGCTCCCCAATTTCCTTGACCTTCTATTAATGGATATCTATAAGAAAAATTTTGTGCCATTAAAACCATTGCCTCATAACATGCTATATCTCCATGAGGATGGTATTTACCTATTACATCACCAACAGTTCTAGCTGATTTTTTATATTTAGAAGAAGATCTTAATCCTAATTCAGACATAGCATATATAATTCTTCTTTGAACTGGTTTTAATCCATCTCCAATATGTGGTAATGCTCTATCAGATATTACATAAATAGAATAATTTAAGTATGCATTTTCTGCAAATTGATCTAATTGTATAGATTCTATTATATTTTTTTTTAATAATTTGTTCATTTAATATTTCCTAAAAAAAAATTTATATAAAATATTTTAATTATAAAGAATATTTATAATATTTTAATTATAAAAAAATTATTCTTATTTTTAATTTATTCTTTAAAAATTAAATATAAATTTTATTGAATTTTATAGAATAAATATGTTATTTTTATGCAATAAAATTTTTTATATGGATATTTTATTATGCAAAAAAATTATTTTGATAATAAAAATAATTTAATGACTCCAAAAGAATTAAAAAACAAGTTACCAATATCTCAAAATATTAAAAATAACATATTAATATCACGTAAAATTATATCAAATATTATTAATGGTAAAGATTCTAAAATTTTAATCATTTGTGGACCATGTTCTATACATAATTTTGAAGAAACTATAAAATATGGGAATTTATTAAAAAATTTATCATTAAAATTAAAAAAAAACATATATATTATTATGAGAGTATATTTTGAAAAACCTAGAACAATTTTAGGATGGAAGGGATTAATTAATGATCCATATATGAATCAAACTTTTAATATAAACAAAGGATTATACCTAGCACGTAAATTATTAATTAGACTAGCTGAAAAAAATATATTATTAGCAACTGAAATTTTAGATCCTAATACATTTCATTATATAGATGATTTATTAAGTTGGGTGGCTATTGGAGCACGTACAGTAGAATCACAAATTCATAGAGAAATAGCTTCTTTCATCAAAATTCCTGTAGGATTTAAAAATAATACAAATGGTGATATTAATGTAGCTATTAATGCTATTCAAGCATCAGCTGCAAAACATCATTTTATTGGTTTAAATCAAAATGGAAAATTATGTGTAATAAATACTACAGGAAATAAAAATTGTCATATTATTTTAAGAGGAGGTCAAAAACCTAATTATTATAAACATGATATAATTAAATGTGAAAAAAATTTATTAAATCTCGGATTAAAATCTAAAATAATGATAGATTGTAATCATGGAAATTCTAATAAAGATTATAAAAAACAAATTTTAGTTATTAAATCAATAATTTCTCAAATTAAAGAAGGAAACATTTCGATTATAGGAATAATGATAGAAAGTTATATTAATGAAGGAAATCAAATTTTAGATATTAAAAATAATAAAATATTAAAATATGGAGTGTCAATTACAGATGGATGTTTAGATTTTAAATCTACAGAAAAATTTTTATTAAAAATAAATAATGAATTGGATCCAATAATTAAAACACGTTTTTTTCAACAAAATATTTATTAATTATAAATTTAAAATAATATGTTAAATAAAATAAATTTATTACGTGATCAAATTGATATTCTAGATCAACAATTATTAAATCTTTTAAAAAAAAGATTAAATTTAGTAAAACAAATTGGATTAATAAAATACAAAAATGGATTACCTATTTATTCTCTAGAAAGAGAAAAAAATATAATTAAATTAAGAAGACAAGAAGCAGAACAAAAAGGAATATCTCCTAATTTTATCGAAAATATATTATATCGTATAATTAATGAATCATATTTTTATGAAAAAAATAAAATATTTAAAAATTTAAAACCTAATTTTTCTAAAATACTTATTATTAGTAATAATAAAATGGGTCTTTTTTTTAAAAAAATGTTAATATTAACAGGATATAATATTAATTATATAGAAGAAAAAAATTTAGATATAAAAAATATAGATTTTATATTTAAAAATATAGGTATGATTATTATTAATGTATCTATATCTTTTTTAAAAAAAATTGTAAAAAAATTATTAATTTTACCTAAAAATTGTATTTTAGTTGATTTATCTCCTTTAAAACAATTATCATTTAAAATGATACTTAAAATCTATAAAGGTCCTGTTTTAGGCCTATATCCATTATTTAATATAGAAAAAAAATTATTTTTAAAAGAATCTATTATGTATTGTCATGGACATAATAAAAAACTTTATTTTTGGTTTTTAAAACAAATAAAAATTTGGGGAATAAATATATATGATATTAATATTGGGAAACATGATCAATATATATTTTTTATAGAATCATTAAAGTATTTTTTTGTATTAACATATACTACTTTAGTATCTAAAAATAAAATTTTATTAAATGAAATATTTATTTTATCAAAACCTATATATGATCTAAATTTATTTATTTTAAAAAATTTTTCTACTTACGACATAAAATTATATATTGATCTTATTTTTAAAAATAAAGAAAATAAAAAAAATATCGAAAAATATTTTAATTGTATAAAAAATTTATTTTTTTTAATTGAAAATTATAAAATAAATAAAATAGAAAATATTTTTAAAAAAATACAAGATTTTTTAATAAAAAATATAAAAAATTAAATAAATAATAAAAAATTATAGTTATAAATGATAATTAAAAATTAAAAACTTAATATTAAAAAAATATTAAGTTTTTAATTACAAAATTAAAAATTATTAATTTTTAATTTATTCAAAGAATTATTTAAAATTTTTTTGATTAAATCAGTATCAAAATTATTATCTGGATTATTTTTTAAAAAAATTAAACATCTATTAATTGTTGATATATATTTTTTTTTTCGATAAAGAAATTTAATAATATTTAAATCAAAATTTTTAACACGTTTCATCATATAAACTAATTTCTTTTTTAAAAGATGAATATAAATACTATTTGGATATTTTTTAAAAAATATTTTTGTATCATTAATAGCTAATTGAGTATAAAATGGATTACAATCATTTCGGTTAATTTTAAATAGATTTTGTACTAAATTATTAGTATCTAAAGATATTTCTGTTATTATTTTAATATAAAAAATATAACTCATAAATGCAGAATGATCATATAATTTTATAAATTCATCTATTAATTCTAAAACAATTAAAAAATTATGTTCTAAATAATTTAAATAAATTAAAAAAACTAAAATTTTTTCAGTATATATATTATGTGGATAATTAATATATAAATTATTAAATTTTAATAAAGCTTGATTATATTTTTTTTCAGAAAAAAATTTTATAGCATTTAGATATTCACATTTTAAAGGAATATCAGAATAATTTTGTTCATATGTATAATATTTACAATTAATTGTAATTACTAATATTATCATTAATATACTGATCGAAAATATTTTTTTATTTATATAATTTTTCATTTTTCTAAATTTATATATAATATAATATATTAAATATAATCTATAATTTTAAAATTTTAAATAAAATGGAAAATATTAATTTAACTTTTAAAGTTTGTTTATTACATAATAAAAAAAGATTAGATGTTTTTCTTAAAGAAAAAGTATTAAAATTTTCTAGAATGCAAATAAAAAAACTTATACTTTGTAACAAAGTACAAATTAATTATAAAATTATAAATATACCTAAAAAAAAATTTTTTTAGGAGATATAATTCAAATTAATACTCTTATTTTAAATAAAAAAATAATATGGAAAGCACAAAATATACCACTAAATATAATTTATGAAGATCAATATATTTTAGTTATTAATAAAAAATCTAATATTGTTGTACATCCTAATAATAAAAATATAAATAGTACTATTTTTAATTCAATATTATATCATTATCCATATTCAAGAGATATACCTAGAGCAGGTATTATACATAGATTAGACAAAAATACTACTGGATTAATGATTATAGCAAAAAATATTTATTCTTATTTTTTTTTAAGACAAGAATTAAAAAAACATAATATAGTTAGAAACTATGAAGCTATTGTAAATGGAATTATTAAACATAATAATGTTATAGATTATCCAATAAAACGTATATATAAAAAAAATAATATTTGTATGCATGTACATCCGTTAGGTAAAACAGCAATAACAAAAATTTTTATAAAAAATATTTTTAAAAATTATACTCATTTAAAAATTAAATTAAAAACAGGTAGAACTCATCAAATTAGAGTTCATCTATCTTATATTAAACATAGTATTGTTGGTGATCAAATATATAGAAACTATACTAGTAATATTAATTATCATAAATTTTATAAAATAAAAATTAATGAAATAATTAAAAGACAAGCTTTACATGCAAAATGTATTAAATTTGTCCATCCATTTTATAATACATTAATAACATTAGAAACAATTTTACCAAATGACATAAATAATTTGATTAATTTTTTGAAAAATGTTAGCATATAACTTAAAACTTTTAATATAAAATATTAAAAGTTTTAATATCATATTAGTAAATTTTTAAAAAAATAGTTTAACTGAAAATTAAATATTAGATAATGTTTAATCTTATATTTTAATAAAGAGTGATAAAATCATGATAAATATAAAAAAAAAATGCGTATTGTTTTTTAGTATACTATTTTTATTAATAGTCACATCTAATAATTGTTTTGCATATAGAAATCCGCCAAGAGATCCTTTTTATGAAAAACTAACAAAAGAAAATCAGTTATTATATCAAAAAGAATTTGGTAATAAACCAGTTATAGTTGAATTTTTTTCATTTTTATGTCCTCACTGTTATGAATTTTATAAAAATATTAATAAAAAAATTTTTTTAAATAAAATTCCTAAAAATGTTAAAATTATAAAGATTCATTATAGTAAAATGGGTCAAGAAGATGGTTTTGCTACTTTATTAGGTTATACATGGGTAGTTGCTAAAATGTTAAATGTAGAAAATAAAATTATGGGTCCTCTTTTTAATGGTATCCATAAAACTGAAACTATTCGTGATTATCAATCTATAAAAAAACTTTTTATAAAAGTTACAGGTATAACTGGTAATGCATTTGATGCAGCATGGAATAGTAATATAGCAAAAACATTATTTGAAAAAGAATATGATTTAGTTGAAAAACTTGATATAAATTTAGTTCCAGATATTTATATTAATAATAAGTATGTTATTAATTTATCATCATTATATGATATCTATGCAGATAATTTTTATTCACACTATATAGATATAGTGTTAAAACTTTTAAAAAAATAAGTTTATTTTTTTAAAAAAGATTTAATTTGGTATTAATAGTAAATATATATGAAAAAAAAAATAATTTTAATAGATGGAACATTTTATTTGTACCGTGCATATTATGCTTTACCTAATTTAACTAATAGTAAAGGGTATCCTACCGGTGCAATATATGGTTTTATTAATATGTTTAATAAAATTATAAAAATGAATATTAATAGTTATTTTTTAATTATATTTGATACTAAAGGAAAATCTTTTAGAAAAAAAATTTTTAGTAAATATAAATTAACTAGAACAAAAATGCCTAATAATTTAGTTATACAAATAAAACCTTTGTATAAAATTATAAAGGCTATGGGATATAATGTTATAGCTATAAAAAATATAGAAGCTGATGATATAATTGGAACTTTATCAAAATATGCAGAAAAAAGGAGTTATTTTATTTTTATTTTTAGTATAGATAAAGATATAGCTCAATTAGTTACAAAAAATATTAAAATGGTAAATCCAATTAATTACTCTATTTCTGGACCGAAAGAAATATATAGTAAATATGGAGTACACCCAAAATTTATTAGTGACTTATTAGCATTAAGTGGGGATTCTATAGATAATATTCCTGGAATTCCAGGAATAGGTAATAAAATCAGTCAAAAATTAATTAATAAATTAGGAAATTTAAAAAGTATTTATCAAAATATAACAAATATTGATAATATTAATTTTCGAGGAGGGGAAAATATAAAAAAAAAATTAATAAAATATAAAAAATTAGTGTTTTTGTATCATAAATTAACAAAAATTAAAACTAACATTAGTTTTAGTCAAGAATATTTAAATTTTAAAATTAAACCAAAAATAAATTGTTTAAAATATTTGTTTAAATTATATGAATTTAATAAATTAATCACTATTAATAATAATATTAACTAATATAGTTAATATTATTAATTTTAATTAATAATAATAATGTTAATTAATTTTTATATAAGAATTTAAAATTAGTATTTATTTTAATGTGTTAAAACATGATTTTGATAAATATTGATACGCACTATATTATAGTAATATATTATATTATTATTTTAATAAAAATATAATTAAAATTACTTAAAATAATAATAAAATTTTTTTAAAAAAAATTTTATTAAACCTCAAATACTATTATTTTATCAAGGTTTTATGAAAAAAATACGTAATATAGCTATTGTAGCTCATATAGATCATGGGAAAACAACATTAATAGATAAATTATTACAAGAATCTGATAGTTTTAAAAATGTTAAAAATTTATTACAAAATAAACATAATAGATTAATGGATTCTAATGAATTAGAAAAAGAAAAAGGAATAACTATTTTTTCAAAAAATACATCTATTTTTTGGAAAAATTATAAAATTAATATTATTGATACTCCTGGACACGCAGATTTTAGCGCAGAAGTAGAACGTATTTTATCAATGGTAGATTCTGTTTTACTAGTAGTAGATGCTACTGAAGGACCTATGCCACAAACAAAATTTGTTACATCAAAAGCTTTTTCATATAAATTTAAACCTATTATAATAATAAATAAAGTAGATAGAAAATTTATTAGAATTAATTGGGTGATTAATAAAATATTTGATTTATTTATAGATTTAAATGCTTCTGATGATCAACTTAATTTTCCTATAATATATACATCCGCCCTTAAAGGAATGTCAGGTAAAAATATAAATAAGATGTATAATAATATGGATATTATATATAAAACTATTATTGATTATGTTCCATCTCCTAAATGTGATATTAATAAACCATTTCAAATGCAAATATCTCAAATAGAATATAACAATTATATCGGTAATATTTGTATTGGTTTAATTAAAAGAGGTAAAATTATCATAAATCAAAAATTAATTTTTATAGATAAAAATAATAAAATTAAAAAAATTAAAGTTTTATATATAATATATAATATAGGATTGAAACCTTTTTATATAAATAATGCTAAAGCTGGTGATATTGTTGGTATTGCAGGTATAGGATTTAAAGATATTAATATTTCTGATACAATTTGTGATATAAATAATTATAAATCTCTTCCAAAATTAAAAATAGAAGAACCAAAAATTAGTATGCTATTTCAAGTTAATAATTCTCCATTTTCCGGTATGGAAGGAAAATATTTAACAGCTCACAAAATATTTCATAAAATTAGTAAAGTTTGTTTATATGATATAGCTTTACGAATCAAAAAAACTAAAAATAATAATATTTTTACAGTTTTTGGAAGAGGAGAATTACATATTGCTATGCTTATAGAAAATATGAGAAAAGAAGGATTTGAATTATTAATATCAAAACCACAAATTATATCAAAAATTATTGATGGAGAAAAAAAAGAACCATTTGAAATATTAATTTTAGATCTTATGCAAAATAAAAAAGGTAATATAATTCAATTATTAAATAAAAAAAAAGCTGTAATAAATAATATTATTCTAAATAATTCTAATAATAGAGTTAAAATTGAAGCAATTATTTCAAGTAAGAGTTTGATTGGTTTCCGTAGCGAATTTATAAGTATGACATCTGGTAATGGAATAATCAACTCTTTTTTTAGTCATTATGATAAAAATAAATATAATTTAGTACATAAAAGAAGTAATGGTGTTTTGATTTCAAATAAAGAAGGTTATGCTGTTACATTTTCTTTATATAATTTACAATCAAGAGGTAAATTATTAATCAATCCTGGAGATAAAATTTATAAAGGACAAATTATAGGGATACATAATAAATCAAATAATCTTCTTGTAAATTGTTTAATTAATAAAAAACTCTCAAATATGAGGGCATCAGGAAATGATAGTTCTATGAAATTAATCCCTATAAAAAAAATGTCTTTAGAAGAAGCTATAGATTTTATTCAATCCGATGAATTAATAGAAGTTACACCTAAATCGATTCGTATCAGAAAAAAAAATTTAACTAAATTTATTATTTAATATATCAACAATATTTTATACTAGAATAAAATAAAAAATACTGGAGCTGGGGGGATTCGAACCCCCGTCCAAAATTATTACACTCTTAGCACTACATGTTTAGTTTTATTTTAAAATTTTAATAATACAAACTAATAAAACAAAGTTTTATATTATCTAGTCTTAATATCCTACTATATAATTTTAGACAAATTATATATGATCCCTTTATTTATGACTGTTTACTTTTTATTAAAGAGAAAATAATAAGAAACAGAGCTTCATACAGTTGTTTATGCTGCTAAAGCGTAATTTTGATTTTCTGCAATTATCTTTTGCACGGTTTTTTTACAAGGCCTACCGTACCTTGACATGCTCTTTAAGTTTCATAATTCTGTCAAATCCTAATCAGCCCCATATTTAAATACTTTTTTTTAATAAACGTATTTTTTTAATATTCCAAATTTTTTTTTTTAAAATATTTCTCTTATCATATTTTTTTTTTCCTTTTACAACTGCAATATTTATTTTACACCACGATTTTTTCCAAAATAAACCAATTACTACAATTGTAAAACTTTTATTATTTATATAATTTTTTAAAAATTCTATTTCTTTTTTTTTTAACAACAGTTGTTTAACTCTTTTAGAGTTAAATTTAGTATGATTACATACTGTTTTTAATGGACTTATATTTAGATTATATACATAAATTTTTTTATTTATAATAGTTATATAACTATTTATAATAGTTACTTTTTTTGATCTTAAAGATTTTACTTCCCAACCTTTTAAAACAAGACCAGCATCGATTCTTTCTTTAATAAAAAAATTATAATATACTTTCTTATTAAAAATAAAAAATTTTTTTTTCCATTATGAAAAAAATTTTATCATTTAAATAAATAAAATTATATCTTTTTTTATAAAAAAAAACAATATTAAAAAAAATATTTTATATAAAAAAATTATTTTAACAAGATTAAATATCTTGCAAAAAAAATTTTTTTATACAAAATAACATTTATTATCTATTTGTAATAAATAATTTTTAATAATAAAAAAAATAATTATATAAGGATAGAATATGAAAAATAATATAGAAAAAAGAAAAGAAAATGAT
>NZ_CP046194.1:395239-454754 GCF_012568845.1 Enterobacteriaceae endosymbiont of Donacia cincticornis
ATAATAATATCAAAAATACAGAATTAGATGAAAATGATAATAATATCAAAAATACAGAATTAGATGAAAATGATAATAATATCAAAAATACAGAATTAGATGAAAATGATAATCTACCTATTGATAGACATAAAAAAAAATATACAATTGAATATTTTAAAGAAAAAAATGATATTTTAAAAATAAAAATTTTTGAGTTACAAAACAAAATTAAAAAAATTAAACAAAAAATATGGGATGTAAAATTACGTTCTCAATCAGAAATAGAAAATATAAAACGTAGATCATCTTTAGATATAGAAAATGCCTATAAATTTTCTTTAGAAAAATTTATTTATGAATTATTACCTGTTATAGATAACTTAGAAAGATCTTTAGAATTAAAAATACAAAAAGAAGATTCTTTTAAAATTTCTATAATAGAAGGTATTAAATTAACTTTACAATTATTAAAAATGTTAATTAAAAAATTTGGTGTAACAATTATAAATGAAATTAATGTACCTTTTGATCCATCTAAACATCAAGCAATGTCAATAATAAAATCAGATAAAATAAAAGAAAATTATATAATAGAAGTTTTACAAAAGGGATATATTCTTAATGGAAGATTATTAAGACCAGCAATGGTTATTGTATCTAAAATAAAAGAAAATTTAAATAATTAAGATAAATATATAATAATATGTTTGTTAACTATTGTATAGTAAATGAACATATTATTATTTTAATAATTAAAACTTATTAAGAGGATTAATAAATGACTAAAATTTGTCAAATAACTAATAAAAGAACAATAAAAGGTAATAATCGTTCTCATGCAATGAATGCAACTAAAAGAAAATTTTTACCAAATATTCACTATCATAAATTTTGGTTAATCAAAGAAAAAAAATTTATTACTTTAAGAATATCTACAAAAGGAATGAGATTAATTAATAAAAAAGGTATAGAAAATATTAAATTTAACAAAAAATAAAGGATAATAATCTTATGGCAAAAAAAAAACGTGTAATCATTAAATTAGTTTCATCTGGTAATACTGGACATTTTTATACTACTACTAAAAATAAAAAAAATATAAAAAAATTATTAGTGAAAAAATTTGATCCTTTATTAAGAAAACATATTTTATATAAAGAAAAAAAAATTAAATAAAATAATTTTTTTATTAATTATTAATCAATAATAATTAAAAAAATTATTATTGATTAATTTTAATATTATTTTTTTTAAAAATTAAATATTTATTTAAATATTTTAAAATTTTTAAATTTTTTTCTAAATTTTTCCACACGTCCTTTATTATCTGTTATTTTTTGTTTTCCTGTATAAAAAGGATGGCATAAATAACAAACATCTAAATTTAATTCTTTATTATTTTTTAAAGTTGATTTAATATTAATTAAATTACCGCAAGAACATTTAGCTGTAATATTATTACATTGAGGATGAATATTTTTTTTCATATTATAGTTTTTTTTTTATTAAAAGTAATTTATATATTTTATAAATAAAAAATTTTATTACAAGTAAATTTTATAAAAAAATAAAAATTTTAAACCATGAAAATTATTAAAGTTGTAATTAATAATCCTATTATTAATAATAAATTTGATTATTTATTACCAGAAAATGTTATTATTTCCATTGGATGTAGAGTTTTAATATCAATTAAAAAAAAAAATTATATAGGTATAGTAATACAAATTGCTTCTTCTTCTAAAAAATCCATGGATAAATTAAAATATATATCTAAAATTTTAGATAAAAAATCTATTTTTAATCCTTTGATATTAAATTTTGCAAAAAAAATTTCTCAATATTATCAATATTCTATCGGAAGTATTTTGTTTCAAATAATACCTTCTTTTTTAAGAAAAAAAAATAAATTTTTTATAAAAAAAATAGATATTTTGCAAATTAAAAAAATTAATTTATTAAATAATAATAAAATTATAAAATATTATAATTTAGATGAAATTAAAAAAATTAATTTTATATTTTATAATCAAAAAAAAATCATTAGTTTATATAAAAATCAATTAAGTTTTTTTCAAAAAAAAAAAAATATACAAAATATATTAAAAAATTTTGAAAAAGAATTTTATAAGAAAAAATTTTTTGTTTGGATTACACAAAACAATATTTTTTTCTTAGAAAGAATTGATATATATTTAAATGTTATTAAAATGATTTTATCACAAAAAAAACAAATACTAATAATAGTTCCTCAACATTATTTTTTTTTTCAACTATATGAATATTTTTCATCTAAATTAGATATAAATATTTGTTTATTATATTCAAATTTTACTAGTAAAAAAACTTTATTAATATGGGAAAGTATTAAAAATGGAATAATACCTATAGTAATAGGTACTAAATTTTCTATTTTTACACAATTTTTACAATTAGGATTAATAATTCTAATAGAAGAACATAATTTTATATACAAAAAAACAAATATATATAAATATAATATAAGAAAAATGGCTATTTTAAGAGCAAAAATAGAAAATATTCCGATAATATTAGATTCTAACACATTAGATATAGAAACAGTATATAATATTAATATTGGCAAATATAAGTTTTTTTTTAAAAAAAATGTAACAATATCATATAAACATTTTTTTAAGTTTTTAATAATAGATAAAAATAAAAAAATATTTAAATCTCAATTATTTCCTAATATTTTAATACAAATGATATTAAGATGTATTAAAAATAATAAACAAATTATTATTTATTATAAATATATTGGATATTCAACTAATATTTTATGTTATTTTTGTCAAAAAATTTTAAAATGTATTGATTGTAATAATAATTATATTTTTTATAAAAAAATATGGAAATTATATTGTTATTGTTGTAAAAAAATTATTGATATGTTTACTATGTGTCCATTTTGTAAAAAAAATTTTTTTATACCATTAGGTATCGGCACAGAACAATTAATAGAATTATTAAGTAATATTTTCCCAAATATATTAATACTAAACATTAATAATAAAAATTTTTTTAAAAAAATTTTTATTATTGATAATAAAAAACCATCAATAATTATTTCTTCTCAAATTTTATATAAAGAATATTTTTCTTTTTTAAAAAATAATTTAATTATATTTTTTAACATGGATTATATTTTTTTTTCTAAAAATTTTAAAACTATAGAATATTTTGTACAGTATATTTTTAATATATTAAATAACCATTTAGATGGAGAAAAAAAAACTGTTGTTATTCAAACATATTATCCACAAAATAAAATATTTTTAAAAATTTTTAGAGAATATAAAACTTATTATGATATAATTAATTCCATTTTAAAAGAGAGAAAATTAATGTTATTACCTCCTGTTACTAATCATATTTCTCTTATTTTCGAATCTAAAAATAAAAACATTCTATTAAATTTTTTAAATATTTTAAAAAAAAAAATAATGGAAAAATATATAAATGAAAAAAATTTTATTATTATTGGTCCTTTATCATTAAAACAACATAAAAGAAAAGGTTTTTTTAGAAAACAATTAATTTTACAACATTCTTTTAAAAAACAATTAAAATTAATTATAAAACATATTTTTTCTGTTATAAAAAAAATTATGCATTTTAATAAAATAAAACTTACCATTAATGTTGATCCAATTTAATTATTAGTTCTATTATATAGAATAATTAAATGTTTTTTAAACTTGGTATATAATTTTATGTATTCTTTTAATAAATTTGATGTAATAGTAATAGGTGGTGGCCATGCAGGTACAGAAGCTGCTTTTGCTAGTTCTAAAATGAAAAAAAAAACTCTTTTAATTACAAATAATATAGATACAATTGGACAAATGTCTTGTAACCCAGCAATAGGAGGTATTGGTAAAAGTCATTTAGTAAAAGAAATAGATGCATTAAATGGTATTATGGCTACTGCGATTGATTATTCTGGTATTAATTTTAAAATACTTAATTATAGTAAAGGACCAGCTGTTAGATCTACAAGAGCACAAGCAGATAGAGAATTATATAAAACTCAAATAAAATATTTATTACAAAAAGAAGAAAATTTATTTATTTTCCAACAAGAAGTAAAAAAAATTATAATTAAAAATTATAAAATAATCGGTATTTTAACTATTAATAATGATATTATTAATGCACAAGTCGTAATTTTAACAACTGGTACTTTTTTAAATGGTAAAATTTATATTGGATTAAATAATCAATATATAGGTGGAAGAATTAATGATATTTCATCTATTAGTTTAGCTAATTTTTTAAATGAATTACCAATTAATAAAGGAAGATTAAAAACAGGTACTCCTCCTCGTCTTGATAAAAGAAGTATTAATTTTTCTACATTAGAAATACAAAATAGTGATGATCCTTTACCATATTTTTCTTATATCGGAAACGCACAACAACATCCTAAACAATTACCTTGTTATATAACATATACTAATAAAAATACACATCAAATTATATTGGATAATATAATCAATAGTCCCATATATAGTGGCTTAATAAAAGCTAAAGGTCCTAGATATTGTCCCTCTATTGAGGATAAAATTATTAAATTCTCAAATAAAAAAAAACATCAAATTTTTTTAGAACCAGAAGGTATTATTAATCATGAAATATATCCTAATGGAATTTCTACAAGTTTACCATTTGATATACAATCTTTAATTATAAAATCAATTAAAGGTTTAGAAAATGCATACATTACTAGACCAGGATATGCTGTAGAATATGATTTTTACGATCCAAGAGGACTAAAACTTACAATGGAAAGTAAATTTATAGAAGGATTATTTTTTGCAGGACAAATTAATGGAACTACTGGTTATGAAGAAGCAGCAGCGCAAGGATTAATAGCTGGATTAAATGCAGCTCTGTTAATAGATGATAAACAACAATGGTACCCATTAAGAAATCAAGCATATATGGGAGTTTTATTAGATGATTTATGTACTTTAGGTACAAAAGAACCATATCGTATGTTTACATCAAGGGCAGAATATAGACTATTATTAAGAGAAAATAATGCTGATATAAGATTAACAGAAATAGGACGTAAATTAGGTTTAGTAGATGATTTTCGTTGGAAAAAATTTAATAAAAAAATAGAAGATATTGAAAAAGAATATCGAAAAATTAAAAATTTTTCAATTAATTTTAATGATAAACAAAAATTTAAAAAATTTAATAATCTATTTAAAAATTCTAATATAAAAAATATTAGTGGGATAAATTTATTAAAACGTTCTGAAATAAATTATAAAGATTTAATAAAATTAAATTTACTTACTTTTAATAAAAAAAAGGTAGAAATTTTTGAATATATCGAGACACAAGTGAAATATCAAGGATATATTAAAAGACAAGAAAAACATATAAAAAAACAAAAAAAAAATGAAAATACATTAATACCTATAAATATTAAATTTGATAATATTAAAAGCTTATCTTATGAAGCAATAGATAAATTTAATTATTATAAACCTTATACACTTGGACAGGCTTCAAGAATACCAGGTATAACACCAGCAGATATTTCAATACTTATGATCTATTTATTAAAAAATAAGTTACTAAAATAAAATTTTTATTCAATTATAAATTGTATAATTAAATATATACTTAAAATTTTTTTTATTATTTATATATAATAAATGTTCGTTTAATTAATATAAAAATTAATTAAATTTATTAATATAATGTGTTTTTTTTATACAAAACTAAAATTTTATATAAAAAATATGTAACTTAAAATTTATAATAATAAAAAATTTATAAATGTTATTATTCTTATAATAATTTTAAAAATTTAATATGTTTAAATTATCTTAAATAAATTTTAATTAAAATTAAAAAATTTAAAATAAGATTTATTAATAATATATAATTTTTATATTTATAAAAAAATAATATTATTTAAAAATTTTATATATTATTAATATCATATGATTATTAAAATATAAAAATTATATATTATTAATAAATCTTATTTTCTAAACAATAAAATATTAGTATTATTATACATATATGATATATTATTTTCTATTTTATATATAAAAATATTAAATTTATATAGTTAATACTAAATAATAAAATATTAATTATTTTTATAATTTAATAAAATTAATTTTTATTAAAAAAAAATTAATCTTTATTTAATAATAAATGTTTGTTTAAAATTACTTTTTTAGATTTTAACTAATTAAAATTTGAAACTAATTTAATAAATATTATGAATATTTTTTATTTTAAAAGGTATTAAATATGAAAAAAAATTTATTCGTTATTAAAAGAAATAAATGTAAAGAATTAATAAATATGAAAAAAATAAACGTTTTATTAACTCATACTTCTCAAAATTTAAAAAATATATCTTTTTTACAAATAAAAAAACAATTATGTTTACAACTTTATAATGAAATTAGTACAGTTAAAATTCATAATATTATAATTAAAATCACAGCAGATCTTATTTCAGAAAAAAACCCTGATTATCAATATATGGCAGCTAGATTAGCTATATCTTATTTAAGAAAAGAAGCATACGGAACATTTACTCCCCCAAAGTTATATAATCATGTAAAAAATATGATTTTTTTAAAAAAATATGATCCATTACTCTTAAAAAAATATACTAAAAAAGATTTTTTAATTATGGAAAAATTTCTTAATCATAATCGTGATATGACTTTTTCATATGCAGGAGTAAAACAATTAGAAGGTAAATATTTAGTAAAAAATAGAATAACAGGGAAAATTTATGAAAGTGCTCAATTTTTATATATATTAATTGCAGCTTGTTTATTTTCTCAATATTCTTCAAAAAAAAGAATTTATTATATTAAAAAATTTTATGATGCTATTTCTACTTTTAAAATTTCTTTACCAACACCTATAATGTCTGGAGTACGTACTTTAACTAAACAATTTAGTTCATGTATTTTAATCGAATGTGGTGATAATATTGATTCTATTAATGCTACAACTAGTAGTATAGTAAAATATGTGTCTCAAAAAGCAGGAATTGGTATTAATGGAGGACGTATACGTGCGTTAGGAAGTCCCATTAGAAATGGGGAAGCATTTCATACTGGATGTATTCCTTTTTATAAACATTTTCAAACTGCTATTAAATCTTGTTCTCAAGGAGGAGTAAGAGGAGGCGCAGGTACATTATTTTACCCCTTATGGCATCTAGAAATAAATAATTTATTAGTATTAAAAAATAATAGAGGGGTAGAAGATAATAGAGTAAGACATCTTGATTATTGTGTACAAATTAACAAATTATTATATCAACGTTTAATTAAAGGAGAGAAAATTACTTTATTTAGCCCTTCAGATGTTCCTGATTTATATGAATATTTTTTTTCAGATCAAAAAAAGTTTAATAATCTTTATAAAAAATATGAAAAAAATAATAAAATTAGGAAAAAAATTGTTAATGCTGTTAATTTATTTACATTAATGATGCAAGAACGTACTTCAACTGGAAGAATATATATTCAAAATGTTGATCATTGTAATACACATTCTGCTTTTAATCCTAAAATAGCTCCAATAAGACAATCAAATCTTTGTTTAGAAATAACTTTACCTACTAAAATATTAAATAATATTAATGATCCTAAAGGTGAAATAGGATTATGTACTTTAGCTGCATTTAATTTAGGAAAAATTAAAAATTTAAGTGAAATTAAAAATTTATCAAATTTAATTGTAAGAGCACTAAATTGTTTATTAGACTATCAAAAATATTTAATTCCTTCAGCAAAAAATTCAGCTTTAGGTCGTAGACCTTTAGGAATAGGAGTAATAAATTTTGCTTATTATTTAGCAAAAAATAATGTACGTTACTCTGATAATAGTGCAAATAATTTAACACATAGAACATTTGAAACAATACAATATTATTTATTACAAGCATCTAATAATTTAGCAAAAACTGAAGGTTATTGTCCTTTATTTAAAGAAACAAATTATGCGATAGGCATTCTACCTATAGATACATATAAAAAATATGTAGATAGTATTCATACAGAAAAATTACACCATAATTGGGATAAATTAAGAAAAAATATAAAAAAATATGGATTACGTAATTCTACATTATCTGCTATAATGCCTTCAGAAACTTCTTCTCAAATATCAAATGCTACTAACGGAATAGAACCACCTAGAGGATTTATTAGTATAAAAGCATCTAAAAATGGAATTTTAAAACAAGTAGTTCCTGAATTTTTAAAACTAAAAAAAAAATATGAATTGTTATGGAATATTCCAAATAACAACGGATATTTAAATTTAATTGGTATAATACAAAAATTTATTGATCAATCTATTTCTTCAAATATTAATTATGATCCTACTCGTTTTAAAAAAAATAAAATACCAATAAAACAGTTATTATATGATTTATTAATTTCATATAAATTAGGTATAAAAACATTATATTATCAAAATACTAGAGATGGTGCTCAAAATATTCATGATGTTAATACTTTAGAAAAAAGTAATATATGTTTAAATGGTTCTTGCATACTTTAATTTTTAAATAATTTTAAATTTTTCTTTGGATAATAAAATGAGTTATACTACTTTTTCAAAAAAAAAAAATGATCAATTAAAAGAACCTATGTTTTTTGGACAATCTGTAAATATTGCACGTTATGATCAACAAAAACATCAAATTTTTGAAAAATTAATTGAAAAACAATTAAGTTTTTTTTGGAGACCTGAAGAAATAGATATATCATATGATCGTATTCATTATCAAAATTTACCAAAAAATGAAAAACATATATTTATTAGTAATCTAAAATATCAAACTTTATTAGATTCAATTCAAGGAAGAAGTCCTAATATAGCATTACTTCCTCTAATCTCTATCCCGGAATTAGAAACATGGGTAGAAACTTGGTCTTTTTTTGAAACAATACATTCAAGATCTTATACTCATATAATTAGAAATATTGTAAATGATCCATCAATAATTTTTAATGATATTATTACTAATAATAATATTCTTCTTAGGACAAAAGATATTATTAAATATTATGATGAACTTATTAAAATGACTAATTATTGGCATTTATTTGGTGAAAATACTTTTTTATATAAAAAAAAAAAAATTAAAATTAATTTATATGATTTAAAAAAAAAATTATATTTATGCTTAATGAATGTTAATATTTTAGAAGCAATAAGGTTTTATGTAAGTTTTGCTTGTTCTTTTGCCTTTGCTGAAAGAGAATTAATGGAAGGTAATGCTAAAATTATTAGATTTATAGCACGTGATGAATATTTACATTTAATAGGCACACAATACATAATTAATAATATGAGAAAAGGAGAAGAGGATAAAGAAATGGCAAAAATTGCTCTTGAATGTGAAAAACAGTGTTATAAATTATTTCTTGATGCTTCCATACAAGAACAACAATGGGCAGAATATTTATTCTCTAACGGTTCAATGATAGGTTTAAATAAAAATATATTATGTCAATATATAAAATATATTACTAATATTAGAATGGAAAAAGTAGGTTTAAAATCACCTTTTAAAATTAAAAAAAATCCTCTCCCATGGATTAATTCTTGGTTAATATCTGATAATGTACAAATGGCTCCTCAAGAGGTAGAAATAAGTTCCTATTTAATAGGACAAATAGATTCTTCTGTAAATATTCAAGAATTTAAAAATTTTAAACTTTAATTTTAATAATATCATGACTTTTAACAAATAGTCATGATATATTTTTATTCTAAAATTTTAATTCGATAAAAAATATAAAGCATAAAAAAATATAATGAATAAAACAAAACATAATAATTTTTCTTTTTTATTTAAAAAAAGAATTTTTGGATTTATTATTTTAGTTAATATTAAAAATATTAATCCGGGTGTATATAATATTATAGATAATAATAAATTTATAAATCCAGCTGCATATAGTAACCAAATAGAATAAACACAAGAACCTATTCCAATAAATAAATTTAATTTATTTATTTCTTTTTTATAAGAAATCTTTATTAAATAAGCACCAACTAAAAAATATGGTATTAATATCATTTCAGAAGCAATAGCTAATAATTTATTATAATCTATTTTTGTTATCCAAATTAATATTAAAAATATTTGCATACTAATATTAGTAAACCATAAAGCATATGATGGTACATGATAGTTATTTTGTTTAGAAAATATTTTAGGAAAAATTTTATTTTTAGCAGCAATCCAAGGTACTTCAGCTGCCATTATAGTCCAACTTAAATATGCGCCACATACTGATATAATTAATCCTAAGGAAATAAAAATATTTCCCCATTTTCCAATTAAAATAGTCATAAGATTAGCCATAGAAGGATTTTTGATTTTAGCTAAATCTGTTCTAGACATAATACCAAATGGTAATAAGGTTACAAGTACATATATAAATAAAGCAATAAAAATTGCTAATAATGTTGCTTTTCCTACATCTTTAGGATTTTTTGCTTTATCTGAAAGAATAACAGCACCTTCTAAACCAATAAATACCCATAAAGTAACTAACATAGTATCTTTAATTTGTTTAAAGATAGAAATTTTTGTTTGTAATCCTAAAAAATCTGTACTAAATAATTTAAAATTAAAAATTATACAAGCTAAAATTATAAAAATACTTAAAGGAATTAATTTACATAATGTAGTAATTATATTAATGTTAGAGGCAGTTTGTGTCCCTTGTAATAATAAAAAATGAATTATCCATAATAGAATAGAAGCTCCTAAAATAGATATCCATGTATTTCCAGCACCAAAAATAATATGATTTGGAGTATCAATTAAAATACCTATTGCAGAAAATACAATTACTAAATAAGAAATATTAGCAATAACAGCACATAACCAATATCCCCAGGTAGAATAAAAACCAATCAAATTACCAAATCCGTTTTTAGCATAAGAAAAAATACCTCCTTGTAAATTAGGTTCTAATTGATTAAGTAATAATAAAGATAAAGCTAAAAAAGTAATACCTATACCGGTTATACTCCATCCTATTATTAATGCTAAAGGGCTAGCAATAATAGCCATATTTTGGGGTAAACTAAATACTCCAGCACCTAACATGGAACTAAGAACTAATGATGTAAGTGCTATTAAGTTTAATTTTTTATTCAAAATAGTTCCTTTAATTATATTAATAAATAATTTTTAATTTACAATAATAAAATTTTATTAAAAATATAATATGTTTAAATTTTTTATATTGGATTATATATATCTATAAAATGAGTTTTTAGTTTTAATTTTTTTTTTAACCATTTACTTAACATAATAACACCACCTCTTTCTGTAGCATGATGTCCTGCACTAATAAAATGAATTTTATTTTCATTTGCAATATGTAGATTCATCTCTGATATTTCTCCTGTTAGAAATACATCTATATTAAAATGTAAAACTTTTTCTAAAAATTTTTGTCCAGCTCCACTACACCAAGCAATTTTATAAATTTTTTTAGGTGCATTTTCACCACAATGTAATGGAATGCGATTTAGTTTATTTTTTATTTTTAAAAGAAAATCTTGAATATTAATTTTTTTTTTTAAATATCCATAAAAAATAAAAGGATTAATTTTCCCATGTATTTTAATATCTAAAATTTTAGCTAAATAAATATTATTTCCTATTTTACTATTAATATCTAAAGGAATATGCCAACTATATAAATTAATATTATTCATTAATAATGTATATATTCTTTTTTTTTTAAATCCTTTAATAACTGGAGATTCATCATTCCAAAAATATCCATGATGAACAATAATAGCATCAGCTTTACGTTTTATTGCAATATTTAATAATTGTTGACAAGCACTTACTCCAAGTATAATATTTTTTATATATTTTTTTCCTTCTATTTGTAAACCATTAGGAATATAATCTTGTATATTTAAATTAGTTTTTAACTTGTTATTAATTATTTTTTCTAAAATTATATTTTTTATCATATTAATTAACTTTTTTTTATTAATATATATAATTCTTTATATTTTATATAATTATATATTTTTTATAAAATAGATAATTACATTTTAATTTTTTAAAAAATAAATTTTATAAATAAGATTTAATATTAAATATTAAAAATATATATAAGGAGTTTTTATGTTTAAAAATTTAAGTAAAAAATTATCTAAAACATTATTAAAAATTAGAAATTATGGACGTTTAACAGAAAAAAATATACAAGAAACTTTAAATAAAATCTATAATAATTTATTAGAAGCAGATGTTTCTTTAGAAGTTATTAAAAAATTTATAAAAAATATTAAAAAAGATTTTGTGGGTAAAAAAATAAATAATAATTTTACTCCAGGACAAGAATTTATTAAATTAGTATATAAAAATTTAATTAAAATTGTAGATTCTCCGGATAAAAATATTAATATATCAACTCAACCTCCTGCTGTAATTTTATTTATAGGATTACAAGGAGTAGGAAAAACAACAAGTGTAATAAAATTAGCATATTTTTTAAAAAAAAAATATAAAAAAAAAATTGTTGTTACATCAACAGATATATATAGACCTGCTGCTATGAAACAATTAAAAATTATGGCAGAAAAAATAAAAATTGATTATTTTAATATAGATAAAAATACATTTCCAATAAATATTGCTAAAAAAGCACTTAATTATGCTAAAAAAAATTTTTATGATATATTAATAGTCGATACAGCAGGTAGACTTCATGTAAATGATTTTATGATGAACGAAATAAAAGATATTTATCATATATTATCTCCTATAGAAATTCTTTTTACTATTGATGCTATGACAGGTCAGGATTCTATTAATAGTGCTAAAAAATTTAATACTACTTTACCTATTACTGGAATTTTTTTAACTAAAACTGATAGTGATACTAGAGGAGGTGTTGTTTTATCTGCTAAATATATAATAAAAAAACCTATTAAATTTATTGGTACTGGAGAAAAAATAAGTAATATATCAATATTTTATCCTAAAATAATTATTTCTAAAATATTAGGAATGTCTTCTGAATTATCTATTATTGATAATATAAAAAAAAAAATAAATTTAAAAAAAAATAAAAAATTAATTGAAAAATTAAAAAATAAACATCAATTAAATTTACAGGATTTTTTAGAACAAATAAAACAAATAAAAAAAATAGGTAGTAAAAATATTATTAATTTTCTAAGCAAAATAAAAACAAATAATATTCAAAATTTTTCTAATCCAATTATGAATATTTTAAATATAGATGATAATACTATAAAAAATACAAAAGCAATTATAAATTCTATGACTAAATTTGAAAAAAATAATGTTGATATATTAAATTTTTCTAGAAAAAAAAGAATATCATCAGGGTCTGGAGTTCCTATTTTTAAAATAAATGTTATACTAAAACAATATAACCAAATGAAATTAGTTACTAAAAAAATGAAAAAAAATAATAATTTTAGTAAAATGATTAGTTATATAAAAAATTTATTTAATTCTAAAAATTAGGAGTAGTTTATGGTTAAAATTAGATTATCTAGAAAAGGAATTAGAAAGAAACCCTTTTATCAAATAATTGTTACAAATAGTAAAAATTCTAGAGATGGACGATTTATAGAAAAATTAGGTTATTTTGATCCTTTAAATTCAAATAAAAAACTACAATTAAATAAAAAAAGAATAGATTTTTGGATATCTAAAGGAGCTATTCTTTCTAAAAGAATATATAGTTTAATAAAATAATTTTATATATTTATGAATATTTTTAAAAAAAAAATAATTTTAGGAAAATTTGGTAAAACTTATGGTATAAAAGGTTGGATTAAGTTATACTCTTATACGCAAAAAAAAAGAAATATTTTTTTATATAAAAAAATATTTATACTAAATAATATAAATGTAATTTATTTTATAAAATTTTTTAAATATAAAGTATATAAAAAAAATTATATTGTTCAATTAAAAAATTTAAGTAGTATTAATACTATTATTAATCTAATTAATCAAAAAATTTATATTTTTAAAAATGAATTAAAAAAATATAAAAATATAAAAGAATATTATTGGTATGAAATAATTGGATGTTATGTTTTTAATAAATATTTTCTTTTAGGTAAAGTTGTTGATTTAATAAAATTAAAAATACATGACGTAATTATTATCCAACCTAATTTATTTAAAATTAATAAAAAAGAAATATTAATTCCTTTTATAGAACCTAATATTATTAAAAAAATAGATTTAACTAATAAAATTATTAAAGTAAACTGGGATGTATAGTTTATTTAAAAGAAAAAATAATAAAAATATTTATGTGGATTAGTATTATTAGTTTATTTCCTGAAATGTTTAAAGAAATTATACGATATGGAGTAATTAATAAAAGTATAAAAAAAAAATTATTAAATATTAATTTTTTTAATCCTCGAGATTTTACTAAAAATAAAAAAGTAGATTCTGTAATTTATGGAGGTGGTGGAGGTGTTATATTAAAAGCAAAACCCTTAATAAGAGCTATTTATCAAGCAAAATTACAAATGAAACATCATGTAAAAATTATTTTTTTATCTCCTCAAGGTAAACAAATAAATATATCTTGTATTAAAAAACTTTTGTCATATAAAAATATGATTTTTATTTGTGGAAGGTATAAAGGTATAGATGAGCGTGTAATTAATAATTTTGTAGATGAAGAAATTTCAATAGGAGACTATATTCTTAGTGGAGGAGAGTTGCCTGCCATGGTTTTAATAGATGTTTTGGTAAGAAATATTCCTGGAGTATTAAATACAATATCATCATGTACTACAGATTCTTTTTTTAATGATGGATTATTAGGATTTCCTAATTATACTAAACCTAAAAAATTAAAACATTTAAAATATAATGATGTACCTAAAGTTTTAGTATCAGGAAATCATAAAAAAATAAAAGAATGGAGATTAAAAAAATCATTAGAAATTACTTGGTTAAAAAGACCAGATTTATTTAAAAAAAAAATTTTAACAAAAAAAGAAAAATTTTTATTTAATAAATTTAAAAATTCTTATTTAAAAAAATAAATAATAATTTGGAGTTATTATATGAATAATATTATTAATTATATTGAACAAGAACAAATTAAAAATTATAAAAAATTTCCATTATTTAGAACTGGAGATACATTAAAAATGTATATTTGGGTAGTAGAAGGTTTAAAAAAAAGAATTCAAATTTTTGAAGGTATTGTAATTGCAATTTCTAAAAAAAATAGTTTTAATTGTTCTTTTACTATTAGAAAATTATCCAATGGTATTGGAATAGAACGTGTTTTTTCTTTATATTCTAAAATAATTAATGATATTAAAATAAAAAAAAAAGGTTATATAAAAAAAGCAAAATTATATTATTTACGTAAGTTAAGAGGTAAAGCTGCTAGAATTAAAGAACGTTTAATTTAATCAAATATTTTTATATAAAAATATTTAATATAAAAATTTATTATCAAATAATAAAGTATTTATATGTGATTAATAATTTTATTTTTCATATTAGAAAATCTTATAATTTTAGATTTTATTGCTTTATAAAAAATATTTTTATTACTGTAAATAGTAATTTTTTTTTTAGTTCTTGTAATGGCAGTATAAATTAGTTCTCTAGTTAATATAGAATAAAACTTATTTGGTAATATTAATGCAACATTTTTAAATTCTGATCCCTGTGATTTATGGGCAGTTATTGCATATGCTATTTCATATGATGGTAAATTTTCAATACACATGATTTTTTGTTTGTCATTAAATAAAAAAAACTTAATTTTTAATTTTTGATCTTTTTTATCTAAAAAAGTTATGCCAATATCACCATTAAATAAATTTAAATAATTATCATTTTTAGTAATAATAATAGGTCTACCTATATACCAATTCTTTTCTAAAGAAGGGATTGTTATTATTTTATTATTTAATAATTCTTTTTCAATAATAGAATTAATTTTTTTTGTACCAAATAATCCATATTTTATGGCACATATGATTTGATAATTATTAAACTTATAAAAGATATTTTTATCATAAATTTGATATTTTTGTAAATAAATAAAATATTTTTTATATTCTTTAATAAAAGAAGATATCATTAATTTATATTGATTTATATTTGTTATATTACAATATTTAATATCATTATATCTTTTTAATAAAAAAATTTTTTTTATTTTTTCCACGTAACCATTTTTTACATTTAAAGCTAATTGATTAATTCCAGAATTAATCGAATATCTAAAATTATATTTTAAAACAGTAATAAAATTACGAAAAAAAAATTTTTTTATATCTTGACTTTTATATTGATATTCTATTATAGAACTTAACCATAAAAAATATTTTTCTGTAAAGTAAAATTTTTTAAAATAACATAAATCTTTAAATAGATTTCCATATTCTATAGAAGGTAATTGATATTCATCTCCTAATAAAACTAATTTAGTTTTTTTAGATAAAATATTTAAAATAATAGACATTAAACTAAAATCGATCATTGATGATTCATCAATAATTAATAAATCTATATTAAGTTTATTAAAATAATTAAATTTAATTTCTTTAGTATAAATTTTCATTTTTAATAAATAATGTATAGTAGTTGCTTTTTTAGGAATATTTTTTTGTTTTTCTTTACTTATTATTTTATCAGAAATATTTTTAAAAAAAAAATTCATAGATTGTGTTAATCTTACTGCAGCTTTACCAGTAGTAGCTACAATTTTTATTTTTAAACGTTTATCAAAAATTTTTATAAATGCAAAAATTATTTTTGATATAATACTAGTTTTTCCAGTACCAGGAGAACCAGTAATTATACTAATTTTATGTGTTAATGCAGAACAAATAGCTTGTTGTTGTATAAAATCTTTTTTCTTACATAAGAATTTTAAAATTTTTTTTATTTTTTTTGGTTCTACAAAAGTAAAATTATTATTAAGAAAATTTTTTACTATTATATTTTCTTCATGCCACATTTTATGTAAATATAAATGATTATTTATTAAAATAATAGGAGTATTTTTTTTACCATTACTAACAATATCTTTATAAGAAGATAAAATTTCTTTCCAATTTTTAATTTTATTAATTTCTTTTATTTTTTTTAAAATAGAATTATTTTTTTTTTTTTTAATATCTATATTTAGATATAACTTAGATATGGGTAAACAAATATTACCTTTACCAACATAATTACTAAGTAAAGCAATTGCAAACATTAACAAATCTTTTTTTTTATTTGTTAATATAGATGCTAAATATAAATCAATTAGACGAATAATTTTAATTTTACATAATTTTTCTAAAAATAAATACATGTTATTTTTATTTAATCTTTATTGAATATAATTTTATAAAAATAAATTATTTAATTTATTAATTAAGTTACTTGATGGTTTTGTTTCCCATACACCATTATATTTTTTTATTTCTTGATTAAGACCTCTAATATAGAGATAAATAATACCTCCAAAACATTTACTATAATTATAATCTTTAATACGATATTTTAAATATTTATGTAAAGCTAATGTATAAAAATGATATTGTATATCATAACGATTTAAACATATATCTTTTTCAAGATTATTTTTTTCATAATCTTTACTATTATAACCTAACCAATTAGATTTATAATCTATAATATAGAATTTATTTTTCCATAAAAATATTAAATCTATAATTCCTGATAAAAAACCACTAATTGTTTCAAATTTTAATTTACTTAATTTACTAGAAATAATATCATATTTATTTATAATATTATTATATTTTATAGAAGAAAAATTTTTTTTTATAGATAAACAAAATTTAAATTCTGTTTTTTTTTCATGATTATTTATTTGATGTAAAATAATTTTATTTTTACCTATTGGTATATTTAACATATGATTAAACCAATTAGTTATCATGATATGCCAATTAGAATCAATATTTTTTTCTATTAATTCTTTTTTAATAAAACTTCTAGAAATTTTTTTTGTAAAATCTAATTTTTCTAAAATTTTATGAATAATAATTCCTATATTTTTTCCTATGGGGAAATTATATTGTGTTTTTTTTTTATTTTTAATGAAATTTAAAAAATTATATTGATAATTAATATTTAAATAATTTAAATAAAAATTTTGTTGTTTTTTTATTTTAGAAAAACTAGATACTATTTTATTTTTATAAAAAAAATTTTTTATTGGAAATGTAAATAATTTTTTATTTTTTAATTTTAAAAAAATATTATTGTCTAATTTTATTTTTTTTTTTTTATTAAAAATTTTAATAGAAATATTTTTATCTTTTAAATTATATAAAATTTTTTTAAAATTATTATCTGAAATATCATTTTTTTTTTTTAATAAAAAATTTAGAGCATTTATATATGATAAATATAAATTTTTTTTTTTAAAATTATAAAATTTTAAATTAGTAATACCAATACTACAATGAAAAATTGATCTAGTTAAAGAAACATATAATAGTCTTAAATTTTCAGAAAGGGTTTCTTCTAAAAATAATTTTTTACTTTCTTCATCTTGTATAAAATCTAAAGTTATTTCAAAATTTTTTCTATTATGATAAATAATCCCATTTTTATTTACAAATTCAATAATATTTGAAGAAATAAATGGCAACCAAACAATAGGGAATTGTAATCCTTTAGATTTATGTATCGTCATAATTTTAATTTTATTATTTTCATTATTTAATTTTATTTGTTGATTTAATAAATTTTTATTTTTATATTTAATTTGTTCTAATAACCATGTTATTATTTGTTTATTATCTATTATATCAGAACATGATGTTTGTATTATTTCACCTAAATATAAAATATTTTTTATTTTTTCTTCCATAAGTTCATTTGGAATATTTATTTCAGAAATAAATTTATCTTGTACAAAAATTTCTTCTAACATACTTAAAATTCCATATTTTTCCCAAATTAATTTATATTTATTAAATCTATTAATTATTTTTTCTATATATTTTTTTTTACTAAAAAAAGATAAATCAATATTAAATAATGTACTTGATAAAGTATTTATAATTTTTTGTTTTTCATTTGGTTTTAAAATAGTTTTTAATAAAAAAACTAATTCTTTAGCTTCTTGTGTTTCAAAAATATGATTAGAATTAGATAAATAAATAAAAGGTAAATTAAATTTTTTAAATTCTTTTTGTAAAATTATAGCTTCAAATTTATTACGAACTATAACAGTAATATCTGAAATATTAATCTTTTTTTTTCTATTATTTTTTTGTAAAAAAGCTTTTCCTTTTTTTCCTAAAATTATTAATTGGCATATTTCATATGCGCAAATATATGATATTTTTTTTCTATATGAATCTATATCCATAATTTTATCAATAAACCAAAAAGTTATTCCAGATTTAATTTTATTATTAACAACAAAATGATCATTTAGTTTTTTACATGTATATTTAATAGGATTAAATACTATATTTTTAAATAAAAAAGGATAAGTTCTATTAGAAAATAATTTATTAATACTATCAATCATTGTACTTGAAGAACGCCAATTATATGTTAATGTATAACATTTTTTTATTTCTAGTGAAGCTTTTAAATAAGTAAAAATATCAGCACCTCTAAAAGAATAAATTGCTTGTTTAGGATCTCCAATTAGTATCATTAAATTATTTTTTTGATTAAAATAGATTTTTTTTAAAATATTATATTGTTGTATATCCGTATCTTGAAATTCATCAATTAATACTACAGGAAATAATTTCCTTATATTTTTTATAATTTGGATGCCAAATCTAGTATTTAAACTTTTATTTAAAATATTTAATAAATCATTAAAACTTATTTCATTATTTTTTTTTTTTTGTTTTAATATATAATTTTTTATATATTTAATTGCCTTAATAATAATAAGATATTTTAAATTAACAATTTTATTTATAAAAATATCAATATATTTAAATAATACATATATAGGTGTGTTACTATTTTTAGTAGTATTTTTAATTAATATTTTTTGAGAAAATCTTAATAATTCTTTTGGAAAAAAATAATTTTTAGTTTTTATTAAACTCCATTTATTAATAATATTTATCCAATTTTTTAAAAATTTTTTATTATAAATATGTTTGTTAACATTAGAATTACTAATTATACTAATTATATTATTTTTATATTTTATCCAATATTTTTTTATTTTTCTAATATATTTTTTATTTTTATCAAATTGTACACAAATATTTCGATTTTTAAATGGATATTTTATTATCGGTAATTTTTGTTGTGATAAAAAAGGTAATAATGTTTTTAATAAATCATCTGGTGTTTTCCAAAATAATAAAATTATTTTTATTATTTCTTTAGGTAAATCATATAAATATATTTTCCAAAATATAACAGAAGCTTTTTTTTGTAAAATTAATTCATTACTAATAATTTTTTTATTAAATAAAAAATCATAAATTTCATAATTTTTTAAATTTAAAATTTTTTGACAAAAAGAATGTATTGTATAAATAGATGCATGATCTATATTTTTTTCAGCTTTTAATAATAAGTTATTAGCTGTTTTATAATCTTTTATTTCTTTTATAATATTATTAATTACATCATATTTACTTTTTTGTTGTATACATCCGTTTTTTAATAAATAAATACTGTTTTTTATTTTTTTATATAAATTTTGTGTTGCCATATCAGTAAAAGTTACTACTAAAATTTGTTCTACATTTAATGGTTTAATATTGTTTTTTTTCTGATGTAAACCTAAAAGCATTCTTAAATATATAATAATAATGTTAAATGTTTTACCAGTACCTGCTGATGCCTCAATTAAAAATTGTCCTTCAAGATTTTCTTTAAAAGGATTAAATTCTTTAAAATTTATTAATTTATTTATCATATTATGTATTAATTACTATAATAAAGTAGATCAAACATCCATTTTTCTATTAATCTTTTAGTATCTAACCAATTTTTATCATTTAAATAAAAATTTAATTTCTGAAAATATGGATCATTACATTCATTAATAATATTATTACTATTCCAATAGTAAAAAAATTTTTTTTTTGATTTATTTTGTATATAATTATTTATATTAATATATTTTTTAATTTTATCATAACAGTTATTTATCCACATCCAAGAACTTTTCATAGGTAATAAAATAGGATTATTTATACCTTGTATATAACCATTAATATATTTTTCTAATAAAAAATAAGCTTTTTTCTTTTCTAAAAATTTAAAACTAAATTTTGTATTTTCTAATCCATAAATAGATAAAAAAAATTTTTTATTATTTTGTATACACAAAATTAAATGTTTGATCCATAAATTTATAATAGACTTTATATCTATTATTTTAGGTTCTATTATAATATAGTTATTTTTATAACTAAAATAGTTAATTTCCCCTTTTAATCTGAGGTTAGAAATATTTAAGTTAATTTTATTAATTTGTTCTATATATTGATATTTTTTAAATTGATTATTTAAAATTTGATTTATTTTACAAAGTTTTTCTTCCCACCATATTTTTCCATAATATCCATAAGGTAAAATACCTTTATTTAAATAATAAATATATAAATCATTAATATTTTTATTTGATAAAAGTGTATGTAATATTTTTTTTTTTATTAAAAATTCTTGTAATGGATTAATTTTAAATAATTCTATGTCAGATGTTGTTATATAATTTATATTTTTTAAATATATTTTAAATCTTTGATTAAAAAATCCTTTTACAGGATGTTTCCAAAAATTAACTAAATTATTAATTGATAATTTAGTAATATTTATTAATTTCAATTTTTGAAAATTATTAAAATATAATATATTTTGTTTTTTTATTAAAAAATTATTATGATAATTTCTATAAAAATATTTAATTAAATTATTTTTTAAATAATAATTTTTTGAAATATATAATAATAATTCATTAATTAATATAGATAAATTATTATTATTATTTAAATTATTATTTGTATAACTAATAAATAATTTATTTTCTGTAGAAATTATTAATTTTAATAAAATATTTTTTTCTTTATCTAAATAATTTTTTTCTTTTTTATTAAAAAAATTATTAGTTACATCAAAAATTATAGGATTTATCTTTTTTGGTAAAAAATCATTATTCATTCCTATCATAAAAACTTTTTTAAAAACCATATTTTGAAATATATGAAAAGGACAAAAATTTATTTTATTTATACAAAAATAAAAATTTTTATATTTTTTTTTAATTAAAAAATTAATTTTTTCTATAATTATATCAATAGAAATTTTTTTTTTATATTGATAATTTATACCTTGATTAAGAAAAAATAAAATTTTTTTTAAAATAAAATATATATTTTTTGATACTAAATCAGATTTTAGAAAAAAATCAGAATAAAGATTTAATAAATTTTTTTTCCATTTTTCTAAAGAAAATTTTTTTTTTAATTTTTTTTCCCATTTTTCTAATTTTAATAAAAAATAAATAAATTTTCCTAATAATTCTTTAGATAATCCTATTGATATATCATATGGAACAATATTTTTCCAAGGGCCAAAATGTGTATTTAAAGCAAAACCTAAAAATATACGATATAAACCTAGTTTCCATGTATTTTGATCTTTTGGTAAAGAAATTTTATTAAAATTTTTAATATTTAAATTATACTTAATACCTACATATTTTATCCAATAATGCAAATATTTTATATCTTCTGTAGATAAAGAAAAATTTTTAGATATAAATTTATTATCTAATAAAAAAAAAATATCATTGGGAGTTAAATCTTTATAAGATATTTTTAATAAAAATAAAAATTTATTTAAAATATCTAAATTTTTCATATTATTTAAATTAGAATATATATTAATAGGAAGATTCATTTTTCTAAAAATAGAATTAATAAATGGTATATATAATTTTAATTTAGGAGAAACAATAATTATATCATGTAAAAAATAGTTTTGATTTTTTTTTAAAGTATATATTATATTATTATATAATAATGTTATTTCTGTATAAAAATCTTCACAAACATTTATTTGTATAGATTTATCCAAATAATTAATTTTTTTTTTAAAATTTATATTATTTTTTTGTATATATAAAAAATCATTTTTGATGTGATTTAATAAAATTGTATTATCATATTTTATAAATGTTTCAACATATCTAGCTGATAAATCTACTAATTTATTAATATTATTTAAAGTATAATTTCCCCATAAAAATAATAACTTATTAAAATTAATTTTTTGATTTTTTTTATTATAAAAAAAATTATCCCAATAATCTTTAGAAGGATTACATAATAAAATATGTATTTCTATATATTTTTCTAATTTTTTTAATAATTTTAAATATATTAAAGGTATATTTTGTATATCTAGAATAAATATTCTTTGTGGAAGTAAATTATATTTAAATTTTTTATATTTTTTATATTTTTGGTAATAATCATATAATTTACCATAATGCCATAATTTTTTATGTAAAATATTTTTATAATAACTTAATAATGTTTTCCATAATTTGGCCTGCCATATTTGATGTTTATTATTTAATAAAGGATCAATTTTATTTTTTGTCCATATTAATAATAATTCTGGTTTATGTTTTTGATAATAATCGTATAATTTAGATATTTCTTCTGATAATTGAAATAAATATTTAACATCTTTAATTTTAAATTTAAAATTTTCTCTAAAATTTTTAAATTCTTTTGTAGATATTAATTTTGGAATTAATAAAAATATTAACCAAACAATATTTTTTTTATATAAAAAATCATCTTTATTTAAATCAGGAATTATTGTTTTAAATATATCCCAAATAAATTTATCAAAATTAATAAAATTTATATTTCCATATATCCCTAATATATTTGAAAATTTAATTTTTATTAATTCAGAAAAATTTTTATATTTTTCACAGAATATTAATTCTGGTTCTAATATTTTTTTTAAAGGATATTTTTTAATTTGAGTTTTTATTAAATTTAATAAAACATCAATATTATTTGAATAATAAATTGTAAACATATTTATATTTTATGAAAAAGTTAATATTTATACTAAAATATAATATTTTTACATATTTAAATATTTATTACTAGTATAATTAAATACTATATATTTTAAAAAAAATATTAAATATAATATAAATTGAATTTAAAATTTAAATATTTTTAACATAATTTTTTTAAAATTATCTTATCAAAATTAAATTTTAAATTTATTATATAAATTATGATTAATAAATAAATTTTATATACATGAAAAAAATTTTTTCTACAATAATATTAAATGAAAATATTTTATTTTTAAGGGCAAAATTAATAACTGGATATCATATAATTGATATTATAAAATGGTTAAATTATCCGATAAATAATAATTCTATAAAAGATAAAGGATTAATAGGTAAATTAGTTGAATATTATTTAATAGGAGAAAAACAAAACAACAAATTAAATCAAGATATTCCATATTTAGGAATAGAAATTAAAACAATTACTATAAATTTAAAAAATAAAATTTTAAATGATAGTTTTATTTGTTCTTTTCCTTTATTAATTAAAAATAATTTATCTTTTTATAAAAAAAAATTATATGAAAAAATATCAAAAATTTTATGGATACCTATAATAACTAAAAGTGTAAATACTCATATATTCAAAAAAAAAATAGGAAATCCGTTTTTTTGGGAACCTTCTACTAAAGATAAAATAAAATTAGATAATGATTGGAACAATTTAATAAAATTATTAATTATAGGACAATTACAAAATATTAATTATTATAATGGTTATATTTTGTTAGTTAAAAATAAAAGTAATACAAAACAACTAACTAAAACAATTAATAAAAATGGGAAAATTTTATATATTTCTCCTAAAGCTTTTTATTTTAAAAAAAAATATCTTAATTCTTTATTTCAATTTAAATAAAAATTATTATTAACATAATTCTAAGTTAATTAATTCTTCTATTTTTTGACGTCTTCTTATTAATTTAGGAATATTATTTTCAATTAAAATTTCTGGGATTAAAGGTCGGCTGTTATAATTAGAAGACATCGATGCTCCATATGCTCCTGTATCATGAAAAATTAAATAATCATTGATACAAACTTTTGGTAACATAAAAAAATTAATTTCCCCATTTTCTGATTGAGTAAATACATCTCCTGATTCACATAAAGGTCCTGCAACAATAGTTTCAATTTTACAATCATTAAACATATCTCTTCCTCTAGAAGAAATCGCAGATATATAATGGTAACTCCCATACATTACAGGTCTCATTAAATCATTAAAACCAACATTAACTAAAACAAATCTTTTATTTTTAATAATTTTTATAGCACATACCTGACAAATTAATATACCTGATTCAGCTACTAAAAATCTTCCTGGTTCAATTTCTATTTTTATATTTTTTTTAAAAAAATTTTTAAGAATATTTCTTGTTTTATTCCATATATCAAAATAATGATGAGTATTAACTATAATATCAGTTTTTTTATAAGGTATAGGTAATCCTCCTCCTGCAGAAATAATATTAATTTTTGGCATATAGGGTTGTAATACATTATATAGCATGGAATCACATACTTTTTGTAAATGTTTATAATTTACTCCTGAACCTATATGCATATGTATGCCTATTAAATTTAAACTATATTTTTTTATTAAAAAAATAGATTCTTCTAAATCTTTATACCAAATACCATGCTTACTATTTACTCCTCCTGTATTTGTTTTTTTATTATGTCCATAACCAAAACCTGGATTAATTCTTAACCATATATTATGACCTTTAGATATTTTTCCTAATTGATGTAACATATCTATTGATCCAATATTAACAGTAATATTTAAAGTAATAATACGTTTTAATGTTTTTTTTTCAAAAACATCTGATGTAAAAACAATATCATTTATATTTTTTGGATTATATCCTGCAATTAAAGCTCTTTCTATTTCCCCTAATGAAATAGCATCTACTTTTACTCCTTCATTTTTCATTAATTTTAAAATATTTATATTAGAGCAAGATTTTTGTGCAAATCTTATTACATCAAATTTTTTTAATTGAAAAATTTTATTTTTTATATTTTCTGCACAATACAACCAAAATGGGGTATGATACTTTTTTGCCAAAAATAAAATAGTTTTAATGGAAATATTATTTTTATTAAATTTTTGATCAAAAACTTTAATATTCATTCTTATCAACCTTTAAAATTATATATATTTTATATAAAAATTTTATTTTAAAAAAATAAACTTTAGTAAAATTTTAATTAATTAATTTACTAGCTAAAATAATTTATTTATATTATTTATTAGATAAGATATTTAAAATATATCATAATTATTTATATAATTTATAATTATAATTTATTATAATTTAATATAAATAAAATAAATTATATTTTTTAAATTATATAAATTTATTTAAAAATATTAAAATTTAGGGAAAAATAATGTTACAAAAAGAAATTATTATTAATAATACTCATGGTTTTCATACTCGTCCTGCGGCACTTTTTGTAAAAGAAGCTAAAAATTTTATCTCTGATATTACTATTACATCTAATGGTAATACAGTAAATGCTAAAAGCTTATTTAAAATACAAACTTTAGGATTAACTAAGGGAACTTTAATTATTTTAAAAACTTCTGGAATAGATGAAAAAAAAGCTATAGAACATTTATCTCATGTTATTCAAAATTTATAAATAAATTATTAAATTTTATAAAAATTTAATTCTAAATATTTCATTAATTTTATAAAATTATTTTACTGTTTGAATAATATTTAATACATAATTTTAATACATTAGAGGTAAAAAATATGATTTCAGGAATTTTAGCTTCTCCTGGCATTTCATTTGGTAGAGCATTTTTATTAAAAATAGATAATATTATTATTAATCGTAAAAAAATTACTGATAATCAAATAGATATAGAAATTAATAAATTTTTAAATAGTCAAAAAAAATCTATAGAACAATTAGAATATATAAAAATAAAATTACTTAAAAATTGTGATTCTGAAAAAAAATCAATTCTTGATGGACATATTCTTTTACTTCAAGATGAAGAAATGACAAAAGAAGTTATTTTATTAATAAAAAAAAAATTTATATCAGCAGATGCTGCAGTAGATTTTGTAATAAAATCTCAAATTAAAATATTACAAAATTTACATGATCAATATTTGAAAGAAAGAGCTATTGATATTAGAGATATAGGAAATCGTTTAATAAAAAATATTTTAAATTTAAATATTATTAATTTAAATGATATAGATAAAAAAATAATTTTAATTGCAAAAGATCTCACACCATCAGAAACAGCACAATTAAATTTAAATAAAATTTTAGGATTTATTACTGATTTAGGAAGTAAAACATCTCATACAGCTATAATGGCACGTTCATTAGAAATACCAGCAATTGTTGGTACTGGTAATATTACAAAAAAAGTTAAAACAAATGATTATATTATTTTAGATAGTATTAATAATCATATTTTTATTAATCCTTCTCAAGAAATAATAAAAGAAAAAAAAATATTATTAAAAAAATATATAATTGAAAAAGAAAAATTAAAAAAAAGTAGTAATTTACCTGCTCAAACTAAAGATAATTACAAAATTAAAATTTGTGGTAATATAGGATCTTTAAAAGAACTAAAAAATATTAAAAATAATGGTGCTGATGGTATAGGATTGTATAGAACAGAATTTTTATTTATGAATCGTAACTCTCTCCCTACAGAAGAGGAACAATTTTATATTTATAAAACATTAGCAATAAATATGAATAAAAAACCTGTTATTATAAGAACTATGGATATAGGTGGTGATAAAAAAATATCATATATGAATTTACCAAAAGAAGAAAATCCATTTTTAGGTTATAGAGCCATTAGAATAAGTATCGATCGAAAAGATATTTTACACACACAATTAAGAGCTATTTTAAGAGCTTCTTCTTTTGGAAATCTACATATAATGTTTCCTATGATTATTTCAATAGATGAAGTTCTTTTTTTAAAAGATGAACTAAAACATTTAAAAAATGAATTACAAAAACAAAAATATGATTTTAATAAAAATATTTCTATAGGTATAATGATAGAGACTCCTGCATCAGCTATAATATCTCATTTTCTAATAAAAGAAATTGATTTTTTCAGTATAGGTACAAATGATTTAACACAATATACATTAGCTGTAGATCGAGGAAATGATTTAATTTCACATTTATATAACCCTATTCATCCAGCAATTTTATGTCTTATTAAACGAGTTATAGATGCTTCTCATGAAGAAGGTAAATGGACAGGAATGTGTGGTGAATTAGCAAGTGACGAATTTTTTATTCCTGTATTATTAGGTATGGGATTAAATGAATTAAGTATGAATGCTATTTCTATTCCAAAAATTAAAAATATTATTCGTAATACTAAAATAAGTAAAGCTAAAGAATTAGCAAATAATATTTTATTACAACCTACAATTAAAAATATTCAAAATTTATTACTAGAATTTAATAAAAAAAACTATTTTTAAAAGGATAAAAGATGAACATTTTTTCTAATTTTTTTAAAAAAAAATCTAAAAAACTTGAAATGACTAGGATTTTTGCTCCTATTTCAGGGAAAATTATAAATATAAAAAAAGTTCCTGATGTTGTTTTCGCAGATAAAATAGTAGGAGATGGTATCGCAATTGATCCAACTGGAAATATTATAGTATCTCCTGTTGATGGAGTAATAGGAAAAATTTTTGATACTAATCATGCTTTTTCAATAAAAACTATTAATAATATCGAATTATTTATTCATTTTGGAATTGATACAATAAATTTAAAAGGACAAGGATTTACAAGAAAATTTGATTTAGAAAAAACTAATGTTGTAAAAAAAGGTGAAATCATTATTGAATTAGATTTAGAATTCTTAAAAAAGAAAGCTAAATCTATATATACTCCTATTGTTATTTCTAATATTGATACAATTAATAAAATTAAAAAATATACAGGAAATGTTATTGCTAGTATAGATCCTATATTAGAAATATACAAATAAATTTTTTTATAGAAATATTTTTTAATAATAAAAATTATTTACAAAATTATAAATATTTATTATATAAATATAATAATATTATATTTATATAATATTTGAAAATTAAATATGATCTTTATTTTATTATAAAAACAAACTTCTTATAATTAAGAATTTATTAAAATTCTGCATTATGATAAAAATTTTTAATATCTTTATTTGTTTTACATAAAGATTTTAAATAAATTAATTTATTTTTTGTAAAAATATTAATTTTTTTTTTTACGAATGGTTCTATATTTAATTCAATTTTGATTGGTTTTATTTCAAATTTTTTTATTTTTTTCGCAAAAATTTTGTATTTTTTTCTTGTAAAAATTATTTGAATATTTTTTTTATTTAAAAAAATATCATTTGCTTTTAATTTTTCTGCCATATTTATAATATGATCTATATTATTTTTATATGAATATGTAATAAATATCTGTTTATTAAATATATAATCTACTGCTCCTTTTTGTTTTAAATTACCTCCAATCTTACTCAAGATTTTACGTATAAAAGATATAGTTCTATTATTATTATTAGTTAAACATTTTATTAACAATGCAATATTTTCAGGTCCATAACCTTCATAATATACTTCTTTTAACTTATTTTCATCTTCTTTATCGAAATTTTTTTTTAAAACATTATTAATTGTAGTACGGCTCATATTATGAGCTAATGCTTTTTCTATAACTAAACGTAATTTTGAATTATATTGTGGATTAATTCCTTTTCCTATTTGAATAGATGATTTTAATTCTTTAATAATTCTAGAAAAAATTTTATTTTTTTTATTATCTTGAAACTTTTTACGATAACGTGTATTAGACCATTTACTATGTCCAGACATAAAATATTCCTTTATATATTAAAATGTATATGACAATCCATAATCTTTAAGTAAAGAAGTATCAATTTTGTTAGGAGCATGAGTTAATAAACAATTTGCAGATGTTGTTTTTGGAAACGCTATAACATCACGAATATTATTAATATTTGCTAATAACATTACTAATCTATCTAATCCTAAAGCGATTCCTATGTGAGGCGGAGTACCAAATTTTAAAGCTTCTAAAAAAAAACCAAAATTTTTTTGTTGATTAATTTTACTTATTTTAAGAAAATCAAATATTTTTTTTTGTATTTTATAATTATTTATTCTCATAGAACCACTACCTATTTCATATCCATTAATAACTAAATCATATGAATCAGATATTATCTGTTTAGGATTTTTTTCTAAAAGATTATATAAATCATTTACAGAATAATTTTTTGGAGATGTAAACGGATGATTCATAGAAACCAGATTATTTATTTTATCTTTTTTAAATAATGGATAATCAATTATCCATAATGGATAATATTTGTTTTCTTTACTTAGATTTAAATCTTTGCCCAGTTTTTTTCTTAAATATCCCATTGAAGATATATCATCACATAAATATTCTGTTCCAATAAAAATAATATCACCATCACAAGCATGATTCTTAATAATAATACTCTGCATTTTACAATAATTTAAATCTGGAAAATATATCTTTTTTTTATCAAATAAATTAATTAATTTATTTTGATATACTTTAAAAATATTTAAATCATTTGTACCAAATTTATTAATAAATAATATATATTTATTTAAATTTTTTAATTTTATATTAGATAAATATTTATTCTTAACTTTAATAGAAATAATTCTTTTTTTATTTATTTTAATAAATAAGCTACTTAAATCTACAAGTTTTAATTTATTTCTTAAATCAGGTTTATCTGTTCCAAAAATTTTCATCGATTCTTTAAAAGTAAAAATTTTAAATTTATTTAAAGATATATTTTTTATTTTTTTCCATATATAAAATATTATTTTCTCTATAAATAATCTAAATTTATCTGATTTTATAAAAGACATTTCTATATCAATTTGTGTAAATTCTGGTTGACGATCTGAACGTAAATCTTCATCACGAAAACATTTAGCAATTTGATAATAACGATCTAATCCGGAAATCATTAATAATTGTTTGAAAATTTGAGGAGATTGTGGTAAAGCATAAAAATGATGTTTAGCAATTCTACTAGGTACTAAATAATCTCTTGAACCTTCTAATGTAGAATTTGTTAATATAGGAGTTTCAATATTTAAAAATTTATTTTTTTCTAAAAAATTTCTAATATAATGTGTTATTTTTGATCTTAATTTTAAATTTTCAATCATTTTAAATCGTCTTAGATCTAAATATCTATATTTTAATCTAATTTCTTCTGTATTACTAATATTAGTATCTATAGGTAAAGATTTAGATTTATTTAAAATCAAAATATCAAATACAATAATTTCAATTTCTCCTGTTAATAATTTTATATTTTTTTTTTTTCTTTTTACTATTTTTCCTTTAATTTTTATACAAAAATTATTACGTAATGTATTTGCTATATCATAAGCTATTTTATATTCAGGCTTAAAAACTGCTTGAATTATACCCTCTCTATCTTTTAAATTAATAAAAATTAATTTTCCTAAATTTCTATAACTTTGTACCCATCCGTAAAGAACAATTTCTTGATTGAGAAATTTTTTATTAATTTCACCACAAAAAATTTTTTCTATCATTTATAAAACCTTTTTATAAAAAATTTTATTATATAATTAATAACTTTAATATAAAATTTATTTTTATATAAAATAAAAATTTATATATTTATAATTTATTTAATAATTGAAAATATAATATTTCAATTTATTAAATTATAAATTTATATTTTATATATATAAAATATTAAAATATATAGAATTATTATTTTTATTATAATAATAAAAAATTTATAACAAATATTATAATATTTCATATTTATTGTATATTTAATATTATTAATAATAATTTATTTATTAATATAAATAATATTTTTTAAAAATTTATATATAAAAAACAAATAAATTTTAACTTAATTATAAATTTATTTTATTAATATACTAAAATATAATATTATTACATATTTTATATATATAAAAAAAGGAAATATATGAATATAAAAAAATTTCTTTCAATAAATATTCACAAATCAATGATTCTTGCAGGTATCCCATCTAAATATAATGTTATTTTACGTGCATGTAAAAAAAATATATTTGGAACTTATCAAATAAACGGTATTATTTCTGCAGCTATTCATTTAAAAAAAAATCCTAATGATCTTGCTAAAAAAGTAGTAAAAAATTTAAAATTGAATCATATTTTATCTAAAATTACTGTATCTAAAAAAGGATATATTAATTTTTCCCTTAATAAAAAATGGTTATCTAATCAAATAAATTTATTAATGACTTCTAAAAAATTAGGATTAACAGAAAAAATTATATCTAAAAATATAGTTGTTGATTATTCTAGTCCTAATATAGCAAAAGAAATGCATGTAGGACATTTAAGATCTACAATTATAGGAGATTCTATGGTACGTATCCTTTCTTTTGTTGGACATAATGTTATTAAATCTAATCATATTGGTGATTGGGGTACTCAATTTGGTATACTTATTGCTTTTTTAAAATTAAAGAATAAAAAAATAGATTTTTTACTTTCTGATATAGAAAAATTATATAAACAAGCACAAAAAAAATATATTGAAGATATTAATTTTACTAAATTAGCTAAATATTATGTAGTAAAATTACAACAAAAAGATATTTCTTGTTTAAAGATATGGGAAAAAATAGTTAATATTACTATGAATTATAATTATCAATTATATAATAAATTAAACATTAAACTTACTCATCATGATACTATGGGTGAAAGTAAATATCATGATATGATCCCTAATCTTATTAAAGATTTAAAAAAAAAAAAAATTGCCGTTAATAATAACGGAACAATTATGATTCCTATTAAAGGAAAAAAAAATAAAAAAGGGAAATTAATGGCAGTAATTATTCAAAAAAAAGACGGTGCCTATCTTTATGCTACAATAGATATCGCATGTATTAAATACCGTTACGATTTTTTTAAAGCAAATAGAATTATTTATTATGTAGATTCACGTCAAAATCAATATCTTAATCAAATTTTTCAAATAGTAAGAATTGCTAAATATATACCTGATGATTTAAAATTAGAACATCATATGTTCGGTATGATTCTAAATAAAGATAAAAAACCTTTTAAAACAAGAGAAGGAACAAATATTAAATTAAATCATTTAATTGATGAATCTATTATTAGATCTAAAAATATAATTTTAGAAAAAAATCCTTTAATTAAAAAAAAAATATTAAAAAATTTGTCTAAGAAAATTGGAATAGGTGCTATTAAATATGCTGATTTATCTAAGAATAGAATTAATAACTATATTTTTAGTTGGGAAAAAATGTTATCATTAAATGGAAATACTTCTTTATATATTCAGTATGCTTATGTAAGGACTTTATCTTTATTAAAAAAAGCTAATATTAATTTAAATAATTTTCTAAATTTAGAAATTAATTTTATTTCTGATTATGAATTCAATCTTGCTGTATTATTTTTAGATTTTGAAGAAATTATCCTTAAAATTGTTGATAAAGGAACTCCTCATTTATTGTGTAATTGGTTATATAAAATTACAGTATTATTTTCTGCTTTTTATGAAAATTGTAATATTTTAAATATAAAAGATACTAAACTAAAAATTAGTAGATTAAAAATTGTTTTTTTAACATCCTTATTTTTAAAACAAGGATTATACCTTTTAGGTATAGATATTATAGAAAAAATATAAAAATTTTATTAATAAATATATTTTTTTTTTATAAAAAATACTATTATTATATTTTATATAAAAATATCATTATACATAATAATGTTTAAAAAAAAAGTTATAATTGCTATGTCTGGAGGAATAGATTCTTCTTTTTCTGCTTGGTTATTAAAAAAACAAAATTATCAAGTAGAAGGATTATTTATGAAAAATTGGGAAGAAGATGATACAAATCATATTTGTAATAGCGAAAAAGATTTATATTATGCAGAAATTATATGTAAAAAATTAAATATTCCTTTACATAAAATAAATTTTTCTTTTGAATATTGGAATTATGTTTTTAAAAATTTTCTTTCTGAATATCAAAAAGGAAATACTCCAAATCCGGATATTTTATGTAATAAAATTATCAAATTTAAATATTTTATGAATTTCGCTATAAAAAATTTAAAAGCTGATTTTATCAGTACAGGACATTACGTTCGTTGTAAAAAAATTAAAAATCATTATTTTTTACTAAAAGGTTTAGATTCTGATAAGGATCAAAGTTATTTTTTATATACAATAAAAGAAAAACAATTAAAAAAAATTTTATTTCCTATAGGAGGTTTAAAAAAAAAAGAGGTAAGATATTTTGCTAAAAAATTTAAATTTATTAATGCATTTAAAAAAGATTCAATGGGAATTTGTTTCATAGGTAAAAAAAATTTTCCTAATTTTTTAAATAAATATTTACCTTCTTTAGAAGGTAATATCACAGATATTAATGGTAATATTATAGGAAAACATAAAGGATTAATTCATTATACTATAGGACAAAGAAAAAGAATTGGATTAGGTGGATTAATGTTTTATAAAAATAAACCATGGTATGTATATAAGAAAGATATCAAAAATAATATTTTAATTGTTGTACAAAATAGAAAAAATTTATATTTATATTTTATTGGATTAATAATTAAAAAAATTACTTGGATTACTAATTATCCTAAAATAATAAAAAAAACATGTACAATTAAAACTAGATATTGTCAAAAAGATATTAGTTGTAAAATTATATCTTTAAATAAAGATAAAATTAAAGTATATTTTTATACTCCAATTTCTAGTATTACACAAGGACAATCGGCTGTATTTTATTATCATAAAATTTGTTTAGGAGGTGGTATTATTGAAAAAGGAATACCATTAATTTAAAATTATAAAAAAAATATTTACAATAATTGTATTAAAAAATAAAATTTTAATATTTAAAATTATTATTTTAACTTTTTTTAAAGTTAAATAAAAAATAATATTTTTCAGAGTATTATTATGAAAAAAAAAATTTTTAAAAAAGTATTAATTAATCTTATAAATGTTAATAAATCTTTTTACGGCAAAAAAATTATTTCTAATTTAAATTTAAATATAAATGATGGAGAATTTGTTACTTTATTAGGTCCTTCAGGTTGTGGTAAAACTACTATTATTCGTTTAATAGCAGGTTTAGAACAAGTAGATAGTGGTTTAATTTTATTAAACAATACAGAAATAACAAAATATCCAGCTGAAAAAAGACAAATTAATACTGTTTTTCAAAGTTATGCATTATTTCCTCATATGTCTGTATTTGATAATATAGCTTTTGGATTAAGAATGCAAAAAAAAACATATCAAGAAATAATTACTAAAGTAGAAAAAATTTTAGATATAGTACAATTAAAAAATTTTATAAATAGTAAACCACATGAATTATCTGGAGGACAACAACAAAGAGTTGCTATTGCAAGAGCAGTAATAAATCAACCAAGATTATTATTACTTGATGAATCGTTATCAGCTTTAGATTATAGATTACGGAAAAAAATGCAAAATGAATTAAAAGCATTACAAAGAAAGTTAGGTATTACTTTTATATTAGTAACACATAACCAAGAAGAAGCTTTAAGTATATCAGATAGAATTATTTTATTACGTAATGGTAAAATAGAACAGGATGGTACTCCTAGAGAAATATATGAAGAACCTAAAAATTTATTTGTAGCAAAATTTATAGGAGATATCAATATATTTAATGCTTCTATTTTAGAAAAAATTAGTGGTAATCAATTTAAAGCTAATTTAGAAAATTATATTTGTACTATAAAAGTACCATTTGAAATTGCTTCTGGAGAAAAAATACATGTTTTATTAAGACCAGAAGATTTAAAAATAAAAAAAATTAATCAAAATACTGATGAAAATACAGGTTTAATAGGTTATATACAAGAAAAAAATTATAAAGGTATGACATTAGAATCTATATTAAAACTTAATAATGGTAAAATTATTACTGTCAGTGAATTTTTTAATGAAAATGATCCTTATGTTGATCATCCACTTAATCAAAAAATGTTAATCAATTGGATTGAAACATGGGAGATTGTATTACCTTATGATAAAAATAATAAAACATATTAAAAAAATTACAATTTTTTTAATTATTAGTTGGTTATCATTATTTATTTTTTTACCTAACATAATATTAATTATTATTAGTTTTCTAAAAAAAGATAATCATGACTCAATAATATTTAATTTTTCTTTCAATAATTATTTTAATTTATTTAATAATTTATATATTAAAGTATTTATAAATACTTTAATAATTTCATTAATTACAACAGTAATATGTTTTTTAATAGGTTATCCATTCGCTTGGTGTTTAACTAAAATATCTGTAAAAAAAAAATCTTTAATGTTATTTTTTTTATTTTTACCTTTTTGGGTAAATTCTTTAGTTAGAATATATTGTCTAAAAATTTTTTTAGGTGTTAATGGTTGGTTGAATAATATTTTATTATATTTTAAAATTATTCATTATCCTATTCATATAATTTATACTACTAGTGCTGTTATTTTAGGATTAATATATATTTTGTTACCTTTTATGATAGTACCAATATATTCTAGTTTAGAAAAATTAGATCGATTTTATATAGAAGCAGCTAAAGATTTAGGTGCTCAACCATGGAAAATTTTTTTTCATATAATTATTCCTTTAACGACTTCAGGAATTATTGCAGGTTGCTTATTAGTCTTTTTACCTAGTATGGGAATGTTTTATATTTCTGATATAATGGGTGGTTCTAAAAATTTATTAATTGGAAATATAATTAAAAATCAATTTCTTTATATCAGAGATTGGCCCTTAGGAGCTGCAACAAGTAATATAATTACATTATTTACTGGTATTTTTTTAATATTATATTTTAAAATTATAAATTTTTTAAATAAAAAGGAATTTAAAAAAAATGTTTAAATATATATGTAGAATAATTTTTATCAATATAATTTATTTATGGTTTTATATACCTATTATATTATTAATAATAAATTCTTTTAACTCATCACGTTTTGGAATTATATGGGAAGGATTTAGTACTAAATGGTATTTTTTAACTATACATAATAGCTCTTTGTTAAGAGTTACATATCATTCTTTATGTGTTAGTATTATTACAGCAACTTTTACAACTTTAATTGGTTTATTAACAGCTCTATCATTATATTATTATAATGTATATGTAAAATTTTTAATAAATATTTTATTATTTATAGTAATTATTTCTCCTGATATTGTAATGGGAATTTCTTTATTATTATTATTTATTTTATTAGATTTTCCTTTAGGTTTTTGGTCTTTATTATTTTCTCATATTACATTTTGTTTCCCATATGTAGTTATTAATATTTATTCTAGATTAAAAAATTTTGATATTCGTATGATAGAAGCAGCTAAAGACTTAGGTGCTAATGAAACTATTATTTTAACAAAAATAATATTACCAATAATATTCCCTGTTATTATTTCTAGTTGGTTGATAAGTTTTGTTTTATCTATGGATGATATAACAATATCAACATTTGTAACTGGACCAGAATATGAAATTTTACCATTAAGAATTTATTCAATGGCGAAAATAGGCATTACTCCTGAAATTAATGTTTTAGCAACTATATTAATAGTAATATCTTTATTTTTAGTAATTATAAGTAAAATTCTTTTAGGTAAATATAAAATATTTAATGAAATTAATTCTTTATTAGAATAAATATCATAGATGTTAAATATATATTATTTTTGACATTTCTTACAAAAGAAAGTACTTCTGTTTCTTTGATTTATCTTTATAATTTTTGTATGACATATTTTACATAATTTATTTTCTTTTCTATAAACATAGAAATATTTAGAATAAGTACCAATATTTTTATTAGGTAATTGATAACTAATAATAGTAGAACCTCCATATTTAATTGATTTATTTAAAATAAATTTTATATTTTTTACTAAAAATGTAATTTCTTGAAAATTTAAATTATTAGATATACGTATAGGTAATATTTTTGATAGAAATAATGACTCATTTGCATATATATTACCTATACCTGTTACAATTTTATTATCCATTATTAATATTTTAATAGGAATTTTCTTTTTCCTACTAATATTATATAAATATAAATTATTAAATTCATTAGTTAATGGTTCAGGACCTAATTTTTTTAAAAAAATATTTGTTTTATAATTTTTCGTTTCCCATAACCAAAACCCAAATTTTCTTACATCTGTATATCTTAAAATTAAATTATTATCAATAATTAAATCAATATGATCATGTTTATGATATTGAGAGGAATTTTTTATATTATTCATAATAAATAATTTCCCTGTCATACCTAAATGAATAATAATTGTATTATTAATTAAAATTAATAAAATATATCTTCCTCTTCTTTTAATATTTAAAATTTTTTGATTATTTATTTTAATAATATTATTAGAAATAATATATTTTAATTTTTTAATTCTAACAATAGAATAATTAATTATTTTTCCTCGTAATAAAGGTTTTATTATATTTTTAATAACTTCTACTTCAGGTAATTCAGGCATAATAATTATTTACCAACGCAAAATTGTGAAAAAATATTATTTAATAAATCTTTAGAAGTAAATTTTCCAGTAATTAAATCTAAATTTTTTTGTATTAGTCTTAAATCTTCAGCAATTAATTCTAATGAATAAGTTTTTAAAAAATTTTCTTGTCCTTTTATTAATAATTTGTAAATAGAATTTAAGGAATCCATATATCTTGTTCTAGCTGTAAATTGATCTTCATTATTGTTAGTATTTATAATTTTTTTATTTATAAAATTTGTTAAAATAGATATTCCTTTTTTATTTTTTACAGATAATTTTATAATTACATAATAATTTTTATAAATTATTTCTGAATTATTATTTGTAATATCAATTTTATTACGTATGATAATAATAGGTATTTTATTCATGAAATTTTTTAAATATTTTTTAATTATTTGAGATAAATTTTTTTCTGAAATTTGATCTTCAACTACTAAAAATATATAATTTGTATTTTTTATTTCTTGAAATGTTTTTTCTATACCTATAACTTCAATTTTATTTTTAGTATTTCTAATACCTGCTGTATCTACAATTTGTATTGGTACTGAATTAACATAAATTTTTTCATATAAAACATCTCTAGTAGTACCAGGAATATCAGTTACTATAGAAACATCTTTATTAGTTATTAAATTCATTAAACTAGATTTTCCAGAATTAGGTGGACCAATTAATACTATTTTAATTCCTTCTTTAATTCTTATTCCATTTTTTACATATTCTATTATTTTTATTAAAAATTTTAATAATTCTTTTAATTTTATAAAGATTTTTTTACAAAAAATAGAAAAATCACTTTCATAATTAAATTCTAAAAAAGATTCTATTTTTACTCTTATATTAATAATTAAATTTTTAAAATCTTTTAATAATAAAGAAAATTTACCATTCATTAAATTCATTGCAGAAAAAATAGCTTGTTTAGAATTAGCAGAAATAATATCAGCAATTGCTTCAGCTTGAGTTAAATCTATTTTTTTATTTAAAAAAGCTCTTTTAGAAAATTCTCCTGGATATGCAATCCTAATGTTATTAATATTTATTATAATATCATTTATTAATAAATCTATTAATATAGAATTTCCATGACATTGTAACTCTAAAATATCTTCTCCAGTAAAAGAATTAGGTTTAGGAAATAATAATGCAATACCTTTATCTATAATTTTATTTTTATAAAAAAATGGTAGATAATGCGCATATCTTGGTTTTATATATTTTAACTTTAATATATGTTTAATTACACTAGTAACTTTATTACCAGATATTCTAATAACTCCTATACTACCTTGACCTAAAGAAGTAGCTCGTGCAATTATTGTATAATATTCTTTTTCCATAAATTTTTTAAACTTAATTATAAAATTTTATAATTTTGGTTATTTATTTGATAAATAATCCATTTTTGTTGCAAAATAGTGATTAAATTATTAATTATATAATATAAAACTAATCCAGAAGGAAGCCATAAAAAAAAGAAACTAAAAACAATAGGTATTATATATGTAAATTTGTTTTTTATAAAATTATTACTCTCATATTTATTTTGACTAAAATATTGTATAACTAACATAGTAATACTCATAATTATTGGTAATATATAATATGGATCTTCTGATGATAAATCTTGTATCCAAAAAATAAATTTAGCATGTCTTAATTCAATTGAACTAATTAACATATAATATAAAGCTAAAAAAATAGGCATTTGTATAATAAATGGAAAAAATCCAGCAAAAGGATTTAAATTTTCTCTTTTGTATAATGAAATTATTTCTTTATTTAAACGTTCTTTATTATTAGAAAATTTTTCTTTTATTTTTTGTATTTCTGGTTGTAAATCACTCATTTTAGTAACAGTTATATACTGTTGTTTAGATAATGGATATGTTAATATTCTTATTATAATAGTAATAATAATAATTGAAATTCCCCAATTTTTTACTATACTAAAAATAAAGTTTAATAATTTAAATAATAATTTAGATAAAAATCCTAAAAAACCATAATCTATAGTTAGATCTAAAAAAGGTGCAATTGTAGACATTGTTTTTTGGATTTTAGGTCCTATCCATAATTGAGATGTAAAATTATGTTTTTGCCCTGGTAAAATTAAATAAAATGGAGATTTAAAACCAATACTAATTATATTAGTAAATATTTTTTTTATATAAACAGTATTTTCTTGATTAAAATGAGGAAAAATCCAAACTGAAGTAAAATACTGTTGTAACATTGCTATCCATCCATTATAAGTTTTAAACTGTATATTTTTTTTTTTTAAAATATAAGGAAATTTATATTTTTTAAATTTTGTATTTTTTGTTGAAAAAGCTACTCCGTCAAATGTTTTCATAGTGACATTATTATGTTTTTTATCTAAATATTTTTGAGGAGTAATGCTTGATTTATCTATTTGACCAAAAATACCTATACTGATAGGTTTATTATCCAAATTAAAAATTTGATGATGAATTTTAATTAAATAACTTCCTTTTTTAAGGATAAAAGTTTTTACATATAAAATATTATTTTTAATAAAAAAAAAAGGTATTTTTAATATGTTTTGATTTTTTTTAAATGTAAAAAAATTTGAATTTGTAAAAAATTTAGAATTTTTATAAAAATTAATATTTTTTTTAAATTTGTCATTTTTTATGACACCACTTTTTATTTGATAAATAAAATCAGTATTTTTTCTTAGTAAAGTAAAAAATTTTTTAGAATGTAATTTTTCAAAATAATCTAATAATTGTACTTTTTCGATTGTACCTCCATAAAGATTTATAGATATAAAAAATTTATCTGTTTTAATTAAAATATTATCTTTTTTTATATTTTTAAAATTTTTTCTAGATTGTTTTTTTAAATTAATATGATTACTATTAATAATATTTTTTATTATATTGTTTTTTGTATAACTAAATATTGTTTGCCAATTATTTAAAATAACAAAACAAAATAAGCAAAAAATAATCAGAAAAATATTATTTTTTGAATTCATGATTCATATCTCATTTTTTAATTAAAAAATATAAATTTAATTATAACGTAAAATAATAAATTTGACTTATTTTTATACAAAATTATTTTTTAAAATAAAACCATATATTTTCTAAATGTTTTTTAAAAGAAAAAATATTAATTTTTAATATATTTTTATTATATAAAATAATAACATAATCTCTATTAAAAATAGAATATTGATTTAAACGAAAATATTCACGAATGATTCTTTTAAATTTATTCCTAATATATGTTTTATGAACTATTTTTTTGGGAATAATTATTCCTATTCTAGGATATTTAATTTTATTTTTTTTATTTAGCATAATAAAATATGAATTATTTAGTTTATTATTTTTTTTAAAAATAAAATTAAAGTTTAATGAAATTAAACGTTTATTTTTTGTAAAATTAAACATTTTTATCTAATTTTTTTATCTGAAATACTTAAATAAATACGTTTTTTAGCACGACGACGATTTATAATTTGTCTACCATTTTTTGTTTTCATTCTACATCTAAAACCATGAGATCTATTTTTTTTTAAAATAGATGGTTGAAAAGTACGTTTCATTTAGTTTACACTTATATTTAAGTAATATATAATAATTATCACATAAAATAATTTTTTTATATATATTTTTTTATTATTTTAAATTAAAAATTTGTATATTATACATTAATTTTAAAATAAGAATTATGGAAAATAATATTATTGTTAATAGAGAATTAATAATTAAACCATTACAATATGTTACTAATATTATTAGTAATAAATCTTTATATCCTAATCTTAATAATATTTTAATAGAGGTTTTAGATAATGGAATAGTTTTATTTAAAAGTACTAATTTAGAAATAGAAATTACATCTTTTATTAAAAGTAAATATTTAAATAAAAATTACTCTGTTATAATTCAAGGAAAGAAATTTTATAATATATGTCGTTCCCTTTCTAAAGAAGATAATATAAAAATAGTATTTAATATTAATAAAATGATTATTTCTACAAAAAATTGTTATTTTATAATAACTACTTTACCTGCAAATAATTTTCCAAATATAAATTTTTTAAAACATGATATAGAATTTAATTTAACAAATAAAATATTAAAAAAATTAATATATGCTACATATTTTTCAATAGCAAATAATGATGTAAGAAAATATTTAAATGGATTATTTTTACAAATTAAAAATAATATTTTAAACATTATATCAACAGATGGACATAGATTATCTTTTTATCAATATATTTTAGATAAAAATCTTATAGATTATAGTATTATAATTCCTCGTAAAAGTATTTTTGAATTATCTAAAATAATTAATAATACTAATGATTTAATTAATATTAAGATTAATAATAATTATATTTGTTTTACTTTTAAAAATTTAAAATTTATATCTAAATTAATTGTAAGTAATTTCCCTGATTATCAACAAATTATACCGAAATCATTCTATCAAACAATTAAAATTAATCGTATATTATTTAAAAATGTTTTAAACAGAATTTCTATTTTAGTAAATGAAAAAACAAAAGGAGTTAATTTATTATTTAGTAATAAATATTTAAAAATTTTTACTAGTAATATTAATAATGAAAAAGCTGAAGAAATATTAGAAATAGAAAAATTTCGAAATAAACAAACGCATGATATCCAAATATCATTTAATATTAATTATTTAATTGATGTTATTAATATATTAGAAAGTAACTTTATTAAACTATCTTTTATTGATAATACTTCTAGTATTAAAATAGAAGATAATTATGATAAAAATAAAATTTATTTAATTATGCCAATGAAAATATAAATTTTTTTAATTTTAAACAAAATGAGAATTAAATTTGACAAATAAATATTATGATTCATCAAGTATTCAAATTCTAAAAGGATTAGATGCTGTTAAAAAAAGACCAGGAATGTATATTGGGAATACAGATGATGGTACAGGATTACATCATATGGTATTCGAAGTAATAGATAACGCAATAGATGAATCTCTTTCTGGCTATTGCAAAAACATACAAGTAATTATGCATAAAGATAATTCTATCTCTATTTTTGATGATGGGCGAGGTATACCTACAGATATACATAAAGAAGCTCAAATATCAGCTGCTGAAGTTATTATGACTATATTACATTCAGGAGGTAAATTTAATAATAAATTTTATAAATTATCAGGAGGTTTACACGGAGTAGGAATTTCTGTAGTAAATGCTTTATCTAAAAAATTAGAACTTATTATTAAAAGAAATGGGAAAACATATAAACAATTATATTATTATGGAATACCTCAAGAAAGATTAAAAATTATTGGTATTAGTAATACTACTGGGACACATATTAGATTTTGGCCTAATTACGATATTTTTACTACAATCCAAAATTTTAATTATAAAATTTTATCTAATAGATTAAAAGAATTATCTTTTTTAAATTCAGGATTAATTATTTCAATTATTGATAACAAACAAAAAAAAAAAGATGTTTTCCAATATAAGGGAGGTATAAAAGAATATATAAAATATTTAAGTAAAAATAATAATTTTATTAATAAACAAATTTTTTATTGTTATACTAAAAATAATAACATTGATATAGAAATTGCCATGCAATGGAATAATTCATTTAATGAAGAAATATATTGTTTTACTAATAATATACCTCAAAAAAATGGAGGTACTCATTTATCTGGATTAAAAGCAGCTATAACAAGAACAATAAAACTTTATATAGATAAAGAAGGATATAATAAAAAAAAAAATGTTAATTTAAAGGGAGAAGATACTAGAGAAGGCTTAACCGCAATTATATCAATAAAAATTTTAAATCCAAAATTTTCTTCTCAAACAAAAGAAAAATTAATATCATCAGAAGTAAAATCATTAGTAGAATGTTATGTAAATCAACAATTAATGTTTTTTTTATTAGAAAATCCAAATGATGCCAAAAATATTGTAGAAAAAATTATTAATGTAGCTAAAATAAGAGATATTGCTAGAAAGACTAAAAATATAATAAAAAATCAAAATATAAGTAGTATATCAAGACTACCAGGAAAATTATCTGATTGTCAAGAAAATAATCCTGCATTATCTGAAATTTATTTAGTAGAAGGAGATTCAGCAGGAGGATCAGCAAAACAAGGTAGAAATAGAAAAACACAAGCAATTTTACCTTTAAAAGGTAAAATTCTTAATGTAGAAAAAGCTAAATTTAATAAAATTATTACTTCACAAGAAATAATAACTTTAGTTACAGCGTTAGGTTTTAATATTAATCTAGAAAAATATCATTTAGATCATTTAAGATATCATAATATTATTATTATGACAGATGCAGATGTAGATGGAGCACATATTCGTACTTTATTATTAACATTTTTTTATCGTCAAATACCTAAAATTATTGAAAAAGGTTATATATATATAGCACAACCTCCACTTTTTAGAATTAAAAAAGGCAATAAAAAATTTTATATTAAAAATAATGAAGAAATGGAAATATTTATGTTAAATTCAGCTGTAGAAAAAGCTGTTTTTTATTTTAAAAAAACCGAAGAAAAATTAACTGATAAAAAATTAATAGAATTAATGAATGAATATAATTCGATTAAAAAAATTATAAAATTTTCTCAATATAATATTAATAATAAAATATTACATGCATTATTATATAATAAAAAATTAAATTTATTAAATAATTCTGTAAATATAGATTTATGGTTACATGAATTAATTTTATTTTTAAATAAAAATTATTTAAATATTAAATATTCAAGTAATATGAATAAAAACATTAATAAAAATATTTTTGAGTTAATAATTTATGAAAATAAATATGAAAATATAAATAAGTATTTATTAAATAAAAATTTTTTTATGAGTAATGAATATAATAAAATATGTTTATTAGGTAATAAATTACATTCTTTACAAAAAAAAGGTATTTTCCGTGTTAAAAAAGGAGAAAAATATAAAAACATTAATTCTTTTGAAGAAGGAATCAAATGGTTATTAAAAAAATCTAAAAAAAGTTTTTCTATACAAAGATATAAAGGATTAGGTGAAATGAATCCAAATCAATTATGGGAAACTACTATGAATCCTTTAACTCGTAATATGTTAAAAGTAACAATTAAAGATGCAATTTTAGCTGATAAATTATTTACAACTTTAATGGGTGACGAAGTTGAACCTAGAAAATTATTTATAAAAGAAAATGCTTTAAAAGTATTAAATATTGATTTTTAATTTTAACATTAAATAATTTATAGAAAAAGTATTTTTTAAATAAATAATATCTAAATATTAAATCAATAATTATCTAAATCTATAGATTTAATTTTTTCTTCTATATTATTTTTTTCATAATTATTAATAATTTCTTTATTAATTAACCCTTTTTCTATTTCACGTAATGCTAAAATAGTTGCTTTATCATTTTTTTCTGACAGTAATGGAATTTTACCTTTTATTTGTATTTGTCTAGCTCTTTTAGCTGCTAAAATAACTAAATCAAATCTATTACCTATTTTTTGAACAGCTTTTTCTACTGTAACTCTAGCCATAATATTACCTTTTTTTACAAAACATTTACTTATTATAAAAATAGTATTAGTAATAATTATTATTATACATATATTTAAAATATATAAGTTATAAAATTTATAATATTTGTATATATAAAATTTTTAATATAATTAAAGGCTTAAAATAATATGAATTATAATAACATTTCTTCTGGAGAAAATATTCCTAACGATATTAATGTAATTATTGAAATTTCTTCCCATTCAAATCCAATAAAATATGAAATTAATAAAAAATATGGAATACTATTTGTAGATCGTTTTATTACTACACCTATGTTTTATCCATGTAATTATGGATATATAAATAACACATTATCATTAGATGATGATCCATTAGATGTAGTTGTTATAACTAAATATTCTATTATTCCTGGTACAGTAATAAGATGTCGTCCGATAGGAATATTAAATATGATAGATGAATCAGGAGATGATAAAAAAATCATAGCAGTACCACATAATAAAATTTCACAAGAATATTTATTAATTAATAAAATTCAAGATTTACCAAAATTATTACAACAACAAATTATGTATTTTTTTCAACATTATAAAGATTTAGAAAATGAAAAATGGTGTAAAACAAAAAGTTGGGGAAATTTACTTCAAGCACAAACAGAAATTTTATCTTCTATTAAAAGGTTTAAACAAAAAAAAGATTAATAAATAGAAATTATATAAAAAAAAATAAAAATTTATATTTCTTTTAAATACTTTTTAGTATATAGATCTTAGATAATCTATTATTAATATTTATTAATTATATTAAGGAAATAAAATGTCTAAAATAAAAAAAATAATAGGTAGAGAAATTATTGACTCTAGAGGCAATCCTACTATCGAAGCAGAAGTTCATTTAAATAATAACATTATCGGGATTGCTTCTGTTCCTTCTGGAGCTTCTACAGGAACTAAAGAAGCAATAGAATTACGTGATAATAATAAAAAAAGATTTTTAGGACAAGGAGTTCTAAAATCAGTAAAAATAATTAATACTATTTTAAATAAATATTTAATTAATCAAAATTCATTTGATCAATCATATATTGACGAAATTATGATTAATTTAGATAATACTGAAAATAAATCTAATTTAGGAGCTAATACTATTTTAGCTGTTTCTTTAGCTAATGCTAGAGCATCTGCTTTATTTCATAATATACCATTATACAAACATATTAGTAATATTTATGGTGGTGTAAATAAAAATTTTTTTATGCCTATTCCTATGATTAATATTATTAATGGTGGGAAACACGCCAATAATAATTTGGATATACAAGAATTCATGATTCAACCTATTAGTGCCAAAAATATTAAAGAAGCAATACGTTATGGGTCAGAGATATTTCATCATTTATCATTTGTACTTAAAAAAAATAAATTAATTACATCAGTAGGAGATGAAGGTGGATATGCTCCTAATTTAAAAAATAATACTGAAGCATTCAATATGATATCACAAGCAGTTAAAAATGCAGGATATATTCTTGGTAAAGATATCACTTTTGCTATTGATTGCGCAGCATCTGAATTATTTTTTAACAATAAATATCATTTAAAAAGTGAAAATATTAATCTTTCTTCTAAAGAATTTACACATTTTTTATATAATTTAATTCAAAAATATCCTATTACTTCGATAGAAGATGGTTTAGATGAAAATGATTGGAAAGGTTTTATATATCAAACTAAAACATTAGGTGATAAAATTCAATTAGTAGGAGATGATTTATTTGCTACAAATATTAAATTTTTACAAAAAGGTATTAAAAATAATATTGCTAATGCTATTTTAATTAAGTTAAACCAAATTGGATCTCTTACAGAAACATTATCAACTATAAAAATGGCTAAAAAATCAGGATATAAAGTTATTATATCACATAGATCAGGAGAAACAGAAGATACATTTATTGCTGATTTAGCTGTAGGTACAAATGCAGATCAAATTAAAACTGGTTCTATGAGTCGTTCTGATAGAAATGCTAAATATAATCAATTAATTAGAATTGAAGAACAATTATAAATTATTTTTATAGACTATGTTGATATATTCAACATAGTATAGATTTATTTTTATAAATTTATTTAATAAATATGAATATATATAAAGAAAAAAAAATACTTTTTTGGTTAAAAAAAAATAGTTTTTTAGCTAAAAAAATATTAATGGTATCTTATTTTTTAAATTTTATTAATATACTTATTTTAATAATAAAAAATTTGGTGTTAGCAAAAATAATAGAATTTTTTTTTTTAGAAGTAAATAAAAAATATATTTTTTATTATTACAACATAATATGTTTATGCTTAATAATAAATTCATTATTATCTTTTTTAATAGATAAATATAATTTTTTATATAGTCAAAAAATTAAAATTTTTATTAGAAAAAAAATTTTACGTAAATTAACATCTCAATATTTTAATTATTTTAAAAAACAAGCTTTAGGATCTGATTTATCTTTAATTATAAATAATATAGAAAATTTGCATGATTATTATCATCAATATATACCTCAATATTTTACAGTTCAAATATCATCATTAATAACTCTAATTACTATATTTGCAATTAATTGGATATTTGGAATAATAATTATTATTATTAGTGTATTAATAATATTTTTTATAATATTAATTGGAGATAAAACTATAAATAAAAATAAAAAAAATTTTAAAATTTTATCTGTTTTAAGTGGAATATTTTTTGATAGATTAAAAGGGATAGAAACTATTAGAATATTTAATTTTCAAAAAATTGAAATAAACAAAATGATATTATTTATTGAAGAACTTAGAAAAAAAAATTTTGAAATATTAAAAATTGTTTTTTTAACTTTTACAATTTTAGATTTTTTTTCTTCTATTACTTTAGCTTTTGTAATTATGTATTTCAGTTTTTCATATTTACATATAATTAATATTGGCTTTTATCATAAAAATATCGGAATATTACATAGTTTTTTTATACTTATTATTATTTCTGAATATTTTCAAAATTTTAATAATTTAGGTAAATTATATCATATAAAATCTAAAGCTATTGGGGCCGTAAATAATATTTTAAAATTATTAAGTAATAAATCTATTATTTTAAATACAAAAAAAAATTTTTTTTTAAAACAAATTAAAAAATTAACAATTCATGCTAATAATTTAGTAATTAAAAACAATAAAGGACGTATACTAATAGGTCCTTTATCATTCAAAATATTTTCTGGAACAAATATAGTTATTACCGGCCCTAATGGAGCTGGTAAAAGCACATTATTTAATGTTTTTCTTGGAATCACACCATATGAAGGATCTTTAAAAATTAATAATATTGAATTTAATAAAATTAATTTATATAGTTGGTATAAATACATATCATGTGTTCAACAAAATCCTCAATTATTTGCCACAACAATTAAAAAAAATTTATTTTTTTCTACAAAATTAGATAATATTAAAATAAATAATATTTTAAAAAGAATTAATATAATAAATTTTTTAAAAAAATTACCTGATAAATTAAATACTATTATTAATAGAGAGAATATATGTTTATCAATAGGACAAATGCAAAAAATAATAATTGCTAGAGCATTAATTAAAAATTATATGTTGTTATTATTAGATGAACCTATAGCTAATATAGATATTAATAGCCAAAATGATATTATAAAAACAATAAAAGAAAATTTATCAATTTCAAAAATAAGTATCACTATTACACATAAAATTGATCAAATTAATTATTATAATGAAATTTGGCATATGAAAAATGGGAAAATTATAATGAAATCATTTAATAAAAATTTATATAAAAAAGAAAATTTATTTCTTAAAAGAGTTTTTTAAAATGTTTTATTTATTAAATTATGTAAAATATCATAATAAATTTTTAAAAAAAATTATTTTAGGTATATTATTAGCAATAATTAATAATTTAATGAATTTATTATTATCTATAATATCTGGATCTTTATTAACTTATACTTTTTTAATCGGTATAAAAAATAATAGTACATATTATAATTATATAATACCCATAATTCTTATCAGAATAATTTTTATAATTAAAACTATTACACAGTATTTTGAAAAGATAATTCAACACAATAATACTTTATATTTATTAAATAATTTTAGAATATTAATTTTTAATAAAATATTTCCTTTATATCCAACTAATTTAATTTCAATATTTAATATTGACATCTTAAATATGTTAATTTCAGACATTGAAATTTTAGATTTTTTCTATATAAAAATATTTGTTCCAATAATAGTTATTATTATAATAACTATTATAGTTTTAACTTATTTAAGTATTATAAATTTTATTTTTTTTATAATATTATTTGTTACTATATTATTTTTGATATTATTCTATTTTTTTTATTTTTATAAAAAAGGAAAAATAATAGGAGAAAAATATATTTTTTTAAAAGAAAAATACTTTTTTTATATAAATAATTTTATATTACAACATACAGAATATAAAATATTTGAAGGAATAAAACATATATCTTTTAAAATAAAAAATTTAGAATTAAAATTAGAAAATATACAATTAATAAAAAATACTTATAATATTCAATCTAAATTATTAATGAATATATTAATTAATATTAATTTATTATTAGTATTAATATATTACTATAATAGTATATCAAAATATCAAATAATATTATTTTTATTATTTTTTATTACATTTTATAAAATATTATTTCCATTAAACAATGTTTTTCAAAATATTCATGAAATATTTTTATCAGCTAAAAAAATTTTTTATTTGATAGAAAAAAAACCTACTGTTTTATTTGTAAAAAATAATATAAAAATAAATAATTATTTAATTTTATTAAAAATAGATAATTTATCTTTTTATTTTAATAAAAGAAATCCATATATTTTAAAAAATATATCATTATATATAAAAAAACATCAAAAAATAGCAATTACTGGACATAATGGTAGTGGAAAATCAACATTATTTATGTTATTAACTAGAGCATGGGATCCTGTAAAAGGTAAAATTTTTTTAGATAAATATAATTTAAAAAATTGGGATTTAATTTCATTAAGAAATAATATAAGTGTAATGACTCAAAAAATATATCTTTTTAGTGATACATTAAAAAATAATATCTTATTAAATAATCAAAATAATAAAAATATTAATGATTCTTATTTAAAAAAAATTTTAAAATTAGTAGGTTTAAAAAAATTATTAGAAAATGAAGGTTTAAATACATGGATGGGAGATGGAGGAAGATTACTTTCTGGAGGAGAATTAAAAAAATTAGGTATTGCAAGAATTATAATCCATAATGGAAATTTAATATTATTAGATGAACCTACAGAAGGATTAGACGAAAATTCATCTTTTAAAATCATAAAGTTAATTTTATCATTTTTTAAAAAAAAAACTGTTATAATTATAACACATAATATTCATATTTTAAAAAAAATGGATTATATTTATTTGATAAATAATGGTTCTATAATTGAAAAAGGAAAACATAATAATTTAATAAATAAAAAAGAATATTACTGGAATTATATTAAAAATAATATAATATTATAATTACATCATTATATTAATAAGGAATGGTAATGCCTAAAAAAGATAATATAGAAATGCAAGGAGTAGTATTAAATACATTACCTAATACTATTTTTCATGTAAAATTAGAAAACGGACATATTATAACTGCACATATTTCAGGTAAAATGAGAAAAAATTATATTCGCATTCTTACCGGAGATAAAGTTACTGTAGAATTAACTCCATATGATTTAGAAAAAGGTAGAATAATTTTTCGTAGTCGTTAAACTTTTTATATATAATATAATATAAAATAAAATTAATTATTTATTAATTTTACTTAAAAATTTTTGTGCATCTAATGCTGCCATACAACCTGTAGCTGATGATGTAATTGCTTGCCTATAATTTTTATCTATAACATCACCAGCTGCAAAAATACCAGGAATACTAGTTTGTGTATAATTTAAATTATTTAAATTATCATTATTTATGGTAATATAACCATTTTTATCTAATTTTAGATATTTTTTAAATAAATTACTATTAGGGGTAGTACCTATTAATATAAATACACCAAATGTTAAAATATTTATAACATTTTTATTATTATTTATAGAATTAATATTAATACTATTAACTCCTTTTTCATCACCTAAAATTTCTTTTAGTACATAAGGAATATGTAAAAATATTTTTTTCTTTTCTACTAAAAATTTTAATTTATTAAGTAGTATTTTTTCAGCATTAAAAATATTTTTTCTATGTATTAAATGTACTTCAGATGCAATATTAGATAAATATATTGCTTCTTCTATGGCAGTATTACCTCCACCTATAACTGAAACTATTTTATTTCGGAAAAAAAAACCATCACAAATAGCACATGAAGATACTCCTTTACCTATAAATTTTTTTTCTGAATTTAAACCTAAAAATTTTGGATTTGATCCTGTAGCGATAATAATACTATTACATACATATGTATGTATGTTACCTTCTACAATAAAAGGTGTTTTTTTAAAATTAATAATTTTAGTTATTGTATCATTAATAATATTAGTATTTAAAAATACTGTGTGATTATGTAAATTATCCATTAATTTTTGCCCAGTTATTTTAGGAAAATTTCCTGGCCAATTTTCTATATTAGATGTTTTTGTTAATTGACCTCCAATATTATTTCCTGTTACTAAAATAGGATTTAAATTTGCTCTTACCGCATATATAGCAGCTGTATAACCAGCAGGTCCAGAACCTATAATAAGTAATTGTGTTTTTTTTGTATTTTTCATATTATTTAATTAATCAAAATATTTTTAATATTATATATAAAATATTAAACAATTAATAATTTTTAAAAAAAATTTTATATAAATTTTAATTCTATAGTAAAATACTATATATATTTTTTATAAGAAAATCATTATGTTAGATGTAAAATTATTACGTAATAATATTAATTATGTATATACAATTTTAAAAAAAAGAAATTTTAATTTGGATATTAATTTAATAAATAAATTAGAAAAAGAAAGAAAATTTTTCCAAATTAAAATAGAAAAATTACAAATAGAAAAAAATAAAATATCTTATATTTTATCTAAAAAAAATGTTAATAGTATTTCTGATTTAAAACAAAAATCTATTGTTACCAATAAAAATATATTAAAATATAAATCTGTATTAAATAATATTAAAAAAAATATAAAATATATTTATTCTTCTATTCCTAATTTACCACTTGAAGAAGTTCCTATAGGAATTAATAAAACAAAAAATAAAGAAATTAAAAAATGGGGTAAAATACCCGATTATGATTTTATGATAAAAGATCATTTAGAATTAGGTTTATTACATAAAGGAATCGATATTGAATCTGGTGTTAATTTAAGTGGATCAAAATTTTTTGTACTAAGAGGAATAATAGCTTATTTACATAGAATACTTATTCAATTTATGTTAGACATTCATGTAAATCAACATAATTATCAAGAAATTTATGTTCCTTATATAGTAAAACAAGAAACTTTATATGGGACAGGACAATTACCTAAATTTAGTAAAGATCTTTTTCATATACAAAATTTTAAAAATAATAGTACATGTAAATATTTTTTAATTCCTACAGCAGAAGTACCATTAACTAATTTAGTATATAATAAAATTATTGAAGAAAATAAATTGCCTATTAAATATGTTGCTCATACTCCTTGTTTTAGATCTGAAGTTGGTTCATATGGTCAATATAATAAAGGATTAATACGTACACATCAATTTGATAAAGTAGAATTAGTACAATTAGTAAAACCACAATATTCTATAAAAACCTTAGAACAAATTACTACACATGCAGAAAAAATATTACAATTATTAAATCTACCATATAGAAAAGTATTATTATGTACAGGAGATATGAGTTTTGCATCAAGTAAAACTTATGATTTAGAAGTATGGTTTCCTTCAAAAAAACAATATTATGAAATATCTTCTTGTTCTAATATGGGTGATTTTCAATCTAGAAGAATAAAAGCTAGATATAGAAGAATAAAAGATAAAAAAATTAAATTTATACATACTTTAAATGGTTCTGGATTAGCTGTAGGTAGAACATTAGCCGCAATTATGGAAAACTATCAACTTAAAAACGGAAATATTAAAATACCTAGTATTCTTCAATCTTATATGAATGGTATGAAATATATCAAAACAAAAAAAATTTAATAATTATAATTTTTGTTCAAATAAATTTTGGATAGAATTATATAAATTAATAGTCTTAAAAAGACGAGTAGGTACTACAAAAATAGTATCATCACCTGCAATAGTTCCTAATATACCTTCTGATTTTCCTAAAGAATCTAATAATCTTGCTATTAGTTGTGCAGCTCCTGGACTTGTATGAATAATAATTAAAACATCATTATAATCGATGTCTAATACTAGATTTTTTAATGGACTTGTTGTATTAGGAATATTTAATTCTAAGGGAAAACAATATACCATTTCCATTCTTGTATTTCTAATTCTTACTGCACCAAATTTAGTTAACATTCTAGATACTTTAGATTGATTAATATTATGAAATCCTTCTTCTTGTAAAGCACGAACAATTTCAATTTGAGTACTAAATTTTTCTTGTTTTATTAAATTTTTAAATGTTTTAATTAAATTAGCTTTTTTTTTTTTTATAGAAATTACACTCATAAAGTTCACCAAAAAAACAAAAGAAAAATATTTTTTTTAAAAAAAAATTTATTATATTATTTATTCTGTTTTATTAAAATAATTTTAAAAATAAAAAGACTAATTGCATTTGTTACGCGTATATATTATCATAATTTAATACAAATATGTATTTTTTTATTAAAAAATTAAAAATAAATAATTTTATTTAAATTATTTATTTTTTGGATATATAAAATGAATATTTTGTTAAATAAAAAAATTGATCGTCAATGGTTCCTTATAAATGCAAAAAATAAAATTTTAGGAAGATTATCTAGTATTATCACCCATTACTTAATAGGTAAACATAAAATTTCATATTTACCTCATATTGATATAGGTGATTATATTATAGTGATAAATGCCAACAAAATTAAAATAACTGGAAATAAATTAAAAAATAAATTTTATTTTAGTCATAGTGAATATGCAGGTGGATTAAAAAAAATCTCATTAGAAAAATTAATGATAAAAAATCCTTGTAAAGTTATTCAACATTCTGTTAGAGGAATGTTACCTAAAAATAAATTAGGAACATTAATGTTAAATAGATTAAAAATTTATACAGGGGAAACACATAAACATATAGCACAAAAAAATAATATTTTAAATATTTAATTATTTTATAAAGGATATATATTTATGAATAAAATAAATTGTAATTATCATACAATAGGACGAAGAAAAAGTTCTTCTTCTAGAGTTTTTATGAAAATAGGAACTGGTAATATTTTAATTAATAAAAAAAAAATAAATACTTTTTTTACTAGAAATACACATCGTATTATGGCATTAAAACCTTTACAATTAATTGAAATGCATAATAAATTTGATTTATATATTACTGTTAAAGGAGGAGGTATTTCAGGACAAGCTGGAGCGATTAGACATGGTATTACAAGAGCTTTAATAAAATATGATAATTTTTTTAGAAAAAATTTAAAAAAAGCAGGTTTTATTACTAGAGATGATCGTAAAGTAGAACGTAAAAAATTTGGTTTTAAAAAAGCAAGACGTAGTCCACAATTTTCGAAACGTTAAAATTTTACTTATTTTAAATAAATTTTATATAAAAAAAATTAATTATTTTTAATCATTTTATTAGTATTTATAGAGTTTAATATGGATAAATTTTTGATACAAGGTCCAGTACAATTAAAAGGAGAAGTTAATATTTCTGGATCAAAAAATTCTGCTTTACCTATTTTATTTGCATCACTTTTAACAAATGAATTAATAGAAATTAAAAATATTCCTAAATTAAAAGATATAGATGTAACTATTAAACTACTTTTAACATTAGGTGTAAAGATAAAAAAAGGTAAATCATTAATAATAAATGCAAATAACTTATATAAAAATTATATACTTCCTAAAAAATTAATTCAATCTATTAGAGCTTCTATTTGGTTAATAAGTCCATTATTAATTCGTTTTAAAAAAATAAAAATATATTTACCAGGTGGATGTTCTATAGGAAGAAGACCAATTGATTTACATATTAAAAATTTAAAAAAATTAGGTGCTAATATTTATATTAAAAATGAGTTTATTATAGCATCTATAAATAATAGATTTCAGGGTGCTTACATTTTTATGAAAAAAAGTAGTGTAGGAGCTACAATAAATAGTATTTTAGCAGCAATTTATGCTAATAATATAACTATCATTGAAAATGCAGCTAGAGAACCTGAAATAGAAGATTTAATTAATTTTTTAAATATGATAGGTGCAAATATTAGAGGAGGAGGAACCAAAAAAATTATAATTAAAGGTGTTAAAAAATTAACAGGAGGTATTTATACTATAATGCCGGATCGAATTGAAACTGGAACTTTTTTAATAGCTGCTGCTCTATCTCGAGGTAAAGTTTTATGTAAAAATACTAATCCTAAAAATTTAGATATTTTGTTTAAAAAATTAAAACATGTAGGTGCAAAAATTAAAATAGGTAAAGATTGGTGTAGCCTTAATATGAATAATAAAAGACCTAAAGCTATTGATATTATTACAGGTCCATATCCTAAATTTCCTACTGATATACAACCTCAATTTACTTTATTAAATTGTATTGCATTAGGTAAAAGTATAATAACAGAAACTGTGTTTGAAAATCGTTTTTTATACATATATGAATTAATAAAAATGGGAGCAAAAATTTTTATTAAAAATAATAAAGTATTTTGTCAAGGTGTAAATTTACTTTATGGTTCTGAAATTGAAGCAACCGATTTAAGAGCTGCAATAAGTTTAGTTTTAGCTGGATGTATCGCTACTGGCATAACTATTATTAATAATATTAATTATATTGATCGTGGTTATGAAAATATAGAAAATAAATTAATTAATTTAGGTGCTAGAATTATAAGATTAAAAAATTAAATTTATTAATATAAAATATATTAAATATATAATAATTTTATATTAATAAAATTTTTATAAGGATTATAGTTAATGTATGCTATTTTTGATAATTATGGAAAACAATATAAAGTTATACAAGGACAAATTATTCAATTAGAAAAAATACAAAGTATTATTGGTAGTAAAATTGAATTTAATAATGTTTTATTAATTTTTAATAAAAATAAATTAAACATAGGTAATCCTATAATTCCTGGAGGAAAAATTATAGCAGAAATAATATCACATGAAAAAAAAAAAAAAATAAAAATAATAAAATTCCGTAGAAGAAAGCATTATCGTAAAACACAAGGTCATCGTCAACTATTTACTAATATAAAAATTATTAAAATTACATCTTTAATATAAAAGGAAGAAAATATGGCACATAAAAAAGCAGGAGGATCATCTCGAAATGGCAGAGATTCACATGCTAAAAGATTAGGAATAAAATGTTATGGAGGAGAAAAAGTAAAACCTGGTTATATTTTAATAAGACAAAGAGGTACTAAATTTCATGCAGGAAATAATGTAGGATGTGGTAAAGATCATACTTTATTTGCTAAAATAAATGGTATTGTAAAATTTACTCACAAAGGAATACGGAAAAAATCATATATTAATATTATTAATATATAAATAAATGTTAATAGTTTATTAATTTTTATTAAAATATATTTAAATATATTTTATAAAATGGAGTTAAAATGAAGTTTTTTGATGAAGTAATTATATATATTAAAGCAGGTAAAGGAGGAGATGGATGTATTAGTTTTTATCGTGCAAAATTCCTTCCTAAAGGAGGTCCAGACGGAGGTAATGGAGGAAAAGGAGGGAATATATATATAATAGCTAATCATAATATTAATAATTTAAAAAATTTTCATTATAAAAATAATTATGTAGCTGGTAATGGTTTAGACGGACAAAATCGGAAACGTACTGGAAAAAATGGGAAAAATTTAATTATTCAAGTTCCATTAGGTACAAAAATTATTGATATAGAAAAAAATATAGTTTTAATACATTTAAAAAATGAAAACCAAATGTTTTTAATTGCAAAAGGTGGAAAAAATGGATTAGGAAATATTAATTTTAAATCTTCTATAAATAGAACTCCATATAAAAAAACTATAGGTGATTTAGGAGAAATAAAAAAAATTAAACTAGAATTAATTTTAAAAATAAATATAGGTATTTTAGGTTTACCTAATTCTGGAAAATCAACGTTTATTAAAAATATATCTTCAGCTAAAACTAAGATTGGTAATTATATTTTTACTACTACAAAACCTATTTTAGGTATTATTAAAAATAAATTAGATTATTCTAATATTTCTATATTAGATGTACCAGGTATTATTAAAAATTCTTTTTCAGGGAAAGGATTAGGTTTAGATTTTATTAAACATTTTAAACATTGTAATTTAATTTTTTTTGTTATAGATATATCAATTATCAATATAAAAGATAATATATCTAATACTTTAGATATAATCTATAATGAGATTATAAAATATGATAAGGCATTATTGTTAAAAGAACAATGGATCATTTTTAATAAAATTGACTTGTTACATAACTCAAATTATTTGATATCTTCTATCAAAAAAGTTTTAACAAAATATCATTATATAAAAAAATTTTATTTAGTATCATCTAAAAATAATATTGGAATAAAAAAATTATATATGGATATTTCAAATTATTTATATAATTTAAAAAATATAAAATATTAATTTTTATTTATAAAATTATATACATCTTTTATATAATTTTATTATTCTTAATAATTATCTACAGAAATATATAAAATTTAATTTTATTTAATTTCGGATTATAAA
>NZ_CP046195.1 GCF_012568845.1 Enterobacteriaceae endosymbiont of Donacia cincticornis
ATGAAAAGAAAAAAGAAGAAATTTGTTTGGTTAAATAAATTACAAAAAATTGTAATATTTTCCATTTTGTTAAGTTTAGTATTTACATCAATTACTAGCAATGCTTTATCTTTAAGCAAAGATAATATTACAAAAAAAAAAACTATTTTTTTTAAAAAAAAAATAGAAAAAGAGATTGTTTATTTCATACGACAAGCTTTTTTTTTAAAAAAAATTAGAAAAAATTTTATATCTTTATATTCTAAAAAAAAGTTAAAGAAAAATAAAAATCCAGATATAAATCAAAATAAAAAATATCTAATAAATCAGAATAATGAAACTATAAATGTACTAAAAAATTTTTATTTTAAAAAATCATTAAGCAAGGAAGAAATTAATTGGAGTAATATAAAAAAAAATTACGATGATAGTTATTCAGGAAAAAATGATTATATTTCTGGTTTGTATCAAAACCAAAATATCAAAAAAGAAAAAGATAATGATTTTAATGAAGAAAGTTTATTTAATTCATTCTTATCAGTAAAAGATAAGTTTTCTAACAAAAAGATTTTTATTAAAAATATTAAATTAAATATCTTAAAAAAATTTAACGTAGAAATTAATAGTACTGTTCAATCTATTATTAATAGATTGTTTGAAAAATTTAAATGGAATGGAAAATCTTCAGTTAAAATCAATTTAGATGAAAATTTAAATTTAAATAATTCTGAACTTGATGTATTATTTCCTTTTATAGAAGGGGAAGATTATGTATTTTTTATACAGAATAATATACATAAAACAGACAATAGAAATCAAAATAATTTAGGTGTTGGGTTTAGAAAATTATCAGATAATAATAATTATTTATTAGGAATAAATAGTTTTTTTGATTACGATTTTACTTTAGATAATACTAGAATAGGATTAGGATTAGAGTTATGGAAAGAATTTTTTAAAATAAGTACTAATGTATATTATGGATTAAGTAGATGGTGGCATCAAAATCAAAATTTTCTTAATTTTAAAAATTATCATCATCAAAATGATATTAATAATGATGAATTTTTTTCTAGGCCGGCAATGGGATGGGATATCAATGCAGAAGGATATTTTTTAAAATTACCAGAATTAGTATTTGAATTAAGTTATGCAAAATATTATGGAAATATAGGGTTCAAACAAGATAATAATTTAGAAAAACATGAAAAATTATTTTCTCCTTCAATTTATTCATTTAGTATAAATTATACTCCTATACCAATTTTTTCTTTTGTTATACAAACAATACAAACTAATTATGGTAAAAATAGCATTCAATTTGGAGGAATTTTAAATTTACAATTAAATACTTCATTATATGATCAATGTCATAATAAAATTCATAATATTTTTTCATCTTCTTACGATCATAGATATAATTTTGTTAAAAGAAATAATAATATTATTTTAGAATACAGAAAAAAATTTTTAATTAAATTATTTACAAAAAAAGAAATTTCAGGATATCCTAGAAGTGAACATTCTTTAGGACTTATAGTAAGTTCTGTAAATAAAATTAAAAATATATATTTTCATAGTAAAAATAATTTTTTTCAAAAAGGTGGGGCTATTAAATCAGTTAATAATAATTATATAATTAAATTACCTTATTTTGATTCTCAAAACACACAAAATAATAATTATATAATTAAAGTAACAGCCATAGATTTGTTAGGAAATAAAGATGTTTCTTATATTAAAATTAATGTTTTTCCTCCTTTAATAAGTAATAGTTTTTCTAATCTAAGTGTTTTTCCTAAAACTATATTAGTTAATTCTGAAACAGCAAAAGTTACTTTTGAAGCTAGAGATGTGAATAATAAACCATTAACTAATATAAAAAATATTAGTTTTATAGTTGATAGTGGTAATTTACCTGATACATTTAATATAAATATTAGTAAAGTTCATGAATATCCTAAGGGTACATATACAGCAATAATTAAAAGTACATCTCCTGGAATAGCTTTGATTAGAGTTAAAATTAATAATGTTATAAATAAAGAGATTAGTGATATTATTAATATAATTTCTATTTTTACAGATAGTATGCAAGTTGTAGCAAATCCTTCTACTCTTCTTACAAAAGTAAGTGAATCTATTAATTTATCGATAAAAATATTTGATAAACATGGTAATGGAGTTCAGTTTTCTGAAGTTAAAATATCTAATATTCTTGCTATGGATCGACAAGGATATATTAGAAAAGATAGTGGAAAATTTCATTTTGAAGATATAACAAATAATAAATCTTATGATGGAGATAATTTTATTTCTTATACTAATAAAAATGGAGAATTAAAGGTTAAGGTATCTGACCCGCATGGAATTGGGGTGCGTACTTTTCTTAAAATTAGTGCTGATTATTTTGTTAGCAAAAAAATTGCTGTAATTTTTACAGTACCTACTAGTCCTAATAATTTATATGCTAGAATGTATGGGCATATGACTGATGTTTTATTAGTAAATAAATTGTTATTTCATAGACCAGCTTTATTTTCTGAACGTACAGGAGATCAAGTATATCATTATTTAAATGAAGATTGGGCAAAATTTACTTGGTATAATGGTGAAGATTTTTGTAAGACTCAAAATGCTCGATTACCTGATAAAGATGAATTATTAGATTTTTATTATGTTCATTCAGGGGATGATTTATTTAGTAATTATGGATGGCCTATCGTTGATAATTTTAATTATGGATGGACTTCTTCTTCTATAAGAAATATGTATTTTCGTGATCCTTTGCATTTTTATGTTAATTTTTTAAATGGTAAAATTGATAAAGGAATTATTAGTAATATTTTTACTGTTTTTTGTGTCCAAGAAAAAAAATAAAATACTTATTTTTTTTTGATTAAAAACAATGTTTAATCAAAAAAATATTATACAATAATACTATTATTATTTTAATATGAATTAATTAAAAATGAAAATATTATTTTATAGACATGCAAAAAATATTTTTTTTCATACTATATTTATAATCACAATTTTATTTTTTCATAATTATGTATATGCGAAAGATACACGTTCTGTTACCGAACCAGTAATACCTAAAATATGTAAAACATTAATAGCTAATAACGATAAAGATTTTACTAATGAAATTAATAATACTATTGCAGATTGTGCAAAACAACATAAAATAGTTAGTTTAGTAACTTCTGATAATGGGGATACACATTTTTTTTCTGGGCCCATAATTATTCCTTCTTATGGTGGTCTGTTAATAAATAAAAAAGTTATTTTAACAGCTATTAATGATCCTACCTTATATGATAAGGGTAATGAAAGATGTGGAACATTAGATAATATAGGTAAAGGATGTAAACCATTTATAACCTTGAAAGGTGAAAATAGTGGTTTATATGGGGAGGGATATATTGATGGACAAGGGGGAGTTGTATTAAAAAATAAAAAATATACTTGGTGGCAATTAGCTACAGAAGCTAAAGTTAGTCATAAAAGACAAAATAATCCTCATTTAATTGATATTAATTCAGGACATAATACAATTATTTATAAATTAAATTTAATAAATTCTCCAAATTTTCATGTTGTACCTTATCAAACAGATGGTTTGACTATTTGGGGGGTAAAAATAAATACTCCTTCTGACGCTCGTAATACAGATGGAATAGATCCTTCTTCTTCTCAGAATATAACTATTACACAATCTAATATTAGTACAGGAGATGATAATATAGCTATTAAAGCTGGTAATAAAGGTGCATCGAAACATATAAGTATTTTAAATAATAATTTTGGTTATGGACATGGTATGTCTATAGGAAGTGAAACAAACGGGGGGGTAAATGATATTCTTATTAAAAATTTAACATTACAAAATACAACTAATGGTTTAAGAATTAAAAGTAATGTAACAAATGGAGGATTAGTAACAGATATTCACTATGAAAATATTTGTATTTTTAATGTAAAAAATCCTATTATTTTAGATACTAATTATAATAATAACGAAGAAAATAAAGAAAAAAATATTCCCCAATTTAAAAATATTTTTTTTGAAAATATTGAGGTTTTAACTAGCGGGTTATTAAAATTTAGTGGATTGAATGAAGAAAATATGATTGAAATTTTTGTAAATAATTTTCATATAAAAAATGGATCTTCATGGATTAAAGATAATGTTATTATCCATGGTAATATTGATAATGTTATAAATAATAATAATTGTACATTATATTAATTTTTTTTTAAAACTAAAAAAATAGTTTTATTATTTTTTTTATTTGATATATTTTTTTTTAAAACATATAACTTATAAAAAGTAGCAGCTATTTCATTTCCAATAGCTGCTACTTTTTCTGATGGGGAATTTTGGATTAAATTCATAGCATATGAAGTACTAGAACAATGTTTTAATTCCCATGATAAATTTTTTTTTATAAAAAAACTGCATTGTTTTAATGGTTCAGAATGACTATAAACTTTTTTTATTTTTTTTAAAATGGTTTTTTTTTTAGACACTAAACAATGCTTAATAGGTAACTGAAAAATGTTTTTTATCTGCAAATAAGTACTATTAATTTTTAACAATTTAAATACTTCTTTAATAATTCCTGTAGTATTATTATATATTGGAACTATAGCTAATTTAATAAAATGTTGTTTTATGTAAAAAAAAATTTCAGAAAAAGTTTGACAACTTACATTAATAATTTTTTTTTTTAAAAAAAAATTATTAATGTAAGTTAATACAGCTAAATGAGAATAACTATATAAAGGTCCTAAAAAAACAATACTTTCTGTATTTATATTTAAAGTTAAGAAATTATTTTTAATATTATTAATATTATAATTAATTATAATATTATCACCAATATTTTTTTTAATTATATTAATCATGTTTATTTTTTATAATGAAAATTTTATATTACTATAACATAGTAGACATATTTACATGGGAAAATATAGTTAGTTATTTCTTAATAACATGTACAATATCATTTTTATCTATCCAACAATCCCATCCTGTAGCTACTGAAACTTCCTGTAAAGATTTTTTTAAAATTTGTCTAAATTTCCATAAAATAATAATTTTACTTCCACACAACTTTTTTAAAGTAGTTACTTTATAACATAAAGGAATATTATGAGTACAATAAAAACAATGTATCCATTGAGATAATGGTCTTCCCTTTAATTTTTTTCGTTCTTTTAAAGAAACTATAGTCCATATAGAATGGGTAAAAAAAGATGTTATATTTTCATTTAATAAAATAATGTTTTTTTTTGTTTTATCATTTCTATACCATTCATGTAATAAATGACCTATATAAAAATGATTTTTGTAACTAATTTCTATACTACAAATAGATAATCTAATTAAAGATGATTTCAACCATTCATAATCTTTTTTACCTGTTGTTCTATTTATAGATTTTAGAAAAGAATAAGATGAAAAAACAACTTTCCCCCCTAAAGGAACTTGTGAAAATCTATATAAACATTCTAACCAAACATCTAAATCTGATTGATCTAATTGTTCCCCTGTAAAACGTATAAAAAAATTATTCAATGATGTTTTTAAAATATTTCTTTCATATTTTCTACATCCTTTTTTTAAAATACCAAATAAAGAACTACGTAAAATAGTATTAGGTACTGCTCTTCTATTTTTTGAAATATTTGGGAAAAAATTCCATATATCAATAATTCTTTTTTTTGTATAAAAAAAAGAATTTCCTTTTTTTTTTTTTTTTTTTTTTTTTTTTTTTTTAAATTTTTTTTTTTTTTTGGAAAAAATTCCATATATAAATAATTTTTTTTTTTTTATAAAAAAAATAATTTCCTTTTTTTTTTTTTTTTCTATTTCTTTTTTTTTTAAAATATTACTTTTTTCGATGAGTAATTTGATTCTTTTATAAAACCGTTTTTTATACATGAAAATTAAGTTTAATTAATACACAGAATAATATTCATTATAATCTATATTAGATAAAGTAATATATGTATAATATAATTAACTAACAAGCAAGCAATCTCATTACATTAACATTAAATAACAATCAAATCATTACTGCATGTATATATGATACGTATATGTGTAAATAAAATAAATTACGATAATAAATGAGATTTTATCTATTTTATAGTTTTATAAAAAAATGGATAAATTTTTTATACATACTCTCCTATCAAAGAATCCAATAACACACAAAAAACAACTATATTTTATCAGTGAATGAGCAAAGAAAAATATTTTTTAGTTAGTTTACTATTATTTTTAATAAAAATCCGAAATCCTAAAAATCATTGTTTTAATTATATCTAATTTTTTTTATATGTCAAAGAAAATTTCAAAAATTTTTATAAAATAATTTATTTAAAAAAAATATAATACGAAAAAAATAGTGAAATAGCAAAGTCGGGATAGCAAGTAGCAAAAGTCGGGATAGCAAGTAGCAAAAGTCGGGATAGCAAGTAGCAAAAGTCGGGATAGCAAGTAGCGTACCTATATATATATATACATTACTTAATATAAACGATAATTCTTTTAATCCTTTTTTAGTCCTTTCTTAAAAAAAAAAAACTTGCAAAAAAAAAAAAGAAGTATACAATTGCTCTATACATGAGCGATTTTAAGAAAAAAAAAGTTAGTTGTTAAAAATTTTTAGTAAAAGAAAATATTTATA